>JANXUN010000563.1 GCA_025356185.1 Gemmatimonadaceae bacterium | reverse complement strand
TCGATACCAAACGTCAGCATGCTGCGCGGACGAGCGAGGACGCGAGGTACGGAATCGACCGACGTGCGGGACACGGCTTCGTATACGGCGATCGGCGTGCCGATCGCACCGGCCGCGAGGCGTGGCACATCAAGAGTGACTTCTTCTCCTGCAGACCGGAGTCCGGATTCATCGCGGACGCCGATTCCCATGGCATAGCGCCCTGGTGCGAGCCGCACATACTGTTGCCAGACGATGCTTTCGTCGGTGCGCGCGGTCTCGCGAAATGTCGGGACGCGCACTGTTTCTTTCGCTTCAATCTGTGACACCATCGTTGCACCGCGACGCGTTTCGACGCGCACGGAATATTCCGCAACGTATCGATCTGCTTCGCGCGTAAATGAGAGCGAGCGCGACGGCAGCGAGACGGCGATGAGCACTAACGTGGTGTCCGGAGACGGTGACGTGAGAAACGACACCGAACCGACAAACGGAATGCCGCCGGTTCCGGCGATCAGTCCCATGCTGCGATACAGACGCTGCATTTCACCAGCGCCCGTGAGCGTGTTGGCCGCCGCGGCAGCGGCACCTCCCTGTGGGCGACTTGGTGCGGCACCGGTTTCAGGTCGCGCGGGACCAACGGTTTGGTTTCCGGCGCACGCGGTGATGCTCGCCATGAGCAAAATGGCTGCGCCGATCGGCATCAGGGCGCGCATCGCGACCCGATTGACGATGGATCGCGGCACGAAAAACAACGGGCCCAGCGAGAGAATTGACATATCTGATGAAATGCTGTCTTGCACGTGACTGCTTTCCGGCGTTAGGTTCGCCCCGTGGCTATCGAGACGTTAGTGGGAACAACGCTGGCCGGCTATACGATACGCGGAAAGGTCGGTGAAGGTGGTACATCGACGGTCTTTCGTGCGGATCATGCCAAGCATGGTACCGTTGCCCTAAAGGTGCTGCGCGAAAAGCTGCAGCAAGATAAAACCGCTGTCGCGCGTTTTTTGCGCGAGGCGCAGTTTGGCGCACGAGTAGAACACCCAAATATCATCCGAACCCTAGACTACGGGCAGGAAGAAGGGCGTTACTACCTCGCAATTGAGTGGGCTGCTGGCGAGATCCTCGATAAACACGCGGATAAGTCAGGACCCCTTCCGTGCAAAGAAGTTGCCGAGATCATGGCGCAGATCTGCAGCGCGGTGCAGGCGGCGCATGATGTCAACATCGTGCATCGTGATCTCAAGCCCGAAAACGTGATGTACGATCCGTCGACTCACGTGGTGAAGCTCCTCGACTTTGGAATCGCCGCCGACACCGAAGCGTCACCGGATCAGCGGCTTACGCGCGCCGGTTTCTTCGTCGGGACGCTCATGTACGTCGCTCCCGAGGCGCTGTCAGGCGAACTCGTCGGGCCGGCCGCCGATCAGTACTCGCTGGCGACCATCGCGTACTACTTGCTGTCGGGCGTCTTGCCGTACACCGGAAAGTCTCCCCGCGAGCTGTTTTCGCAGCTGCTGACGCAGCCACCGGTCGGACTCAACAAAGCCAAGCCGTCACTCACCTTTCCTGCGTCGATCGAGGCGGTGGTGATGAAGGCGCTCTCGAAGCAGCCCACCGAGCGATATCCGTCGGTGAGATCGTTTTCGGAGGCGTTCACGGTGGCGGCGCAGGACTGCGGGAGCGCCGGCAACGCGACACCGGCCGCTTCAGACGACTCCAAGGGGGGTCTGATGGGCAAGATGCGAGGTTTGTTCGGCCGGTAAGGCGTTCTAAGCGATACGCCGGACCGGTCTGGGGCGTCCTTCCGGTAGGATGCCCATCGCTGACACTGACGCCGACCGCACGCGCGCGCTGTTCGAAGAAGAGCGCGCCAAAGACATTGCGACCCTCCGCATCGCTGGACGTCGTCGCCTTTGGGGCGCGATCGTCATTGCTGCGGTGTTGGTACTCGGCATGCGGTTGGGGCTCGCGCACGCGTCGGCCACCGCTCTTCTCGCGCTCTTTTTTTCCGCGATCGCCCTCAATGCCTCGCTGACGTTTATCGGAGTGCGCCCTCGATGGTATCGTTGGTGGCTACGCTACGTCTTTGCGGTGTTTGATACGCTGCTCATCAGCAGCGTCGTCTGGCTGCTTGGTTCACCCGTGTTGGTGGTGACGTACATGCTCGCCATCGTGCCCCAGGCGTTCGATCGCCGACCGATGTTGGCGTATGTGACGACGGCCGCATCGTGTATCGGATTCTTGCTCGCGAGCGTCGGGTATGCAGATGCGCAACCCGCCGACGCAGCGCCGTGGTCGCAAATCTTGCTCGCTGCCGGCCTGTTGGTGGTGGTTTCGCTGCAGGTGATGCAGATGCCATCGCGCTTGGTGGCGCGCATTCGTGGTACCCGTGAGCGAATGGCGCGCGTCGAGCGCGGTGATTGGTCGGCACGCGCGGAAGCGCGCCACGAAGACGAGTTGGGATATCTCGAGCGCAACTTCAATCACATGCTCGACGAGCTCACGTTGTTGATCGACACGGTGCAGCGCGAAGCCGACGAGCTTGCCGCCGTTGCGATGCAGGTACACGGCGCCGCCGGAGTGTTGCAGCAGCGTGCTGGTGATGTGGTAAACGGCGCAAACGCGCTGTCACGCGGTTTATCGGCGCAGCGTGCCCGCGCGGCAGACGGTGTGCGCGCGGGTGAGCAAGTGGAATCGATCGCCGCGTCGACGCATCACACGGCCGTTCGAACCTCCGCCGATGCACACCTCGTTGACGATATGGTGTCGAGCAGTCGCGAGGCGATTGAACGCGCCGCGACGACGCTTGTTCGGGTCAGCAACGAGGTTGGATCGACAATAGAACGTGTGCAGCGGTTGGCGCCCGCGTCGGAGCGCGTTGGAGACTTTGTGGCGACCGTGTCGCGCATCGCGCGTCAAACGAATTTACTCGCGCTCAATGCGGCGATCGAAGCGTCGCGCGCCGGCGAAGAGGGCTTGGGATTTACGGTTGTAGCCGACGAAATCCGTAAGCTCGCCAACGAAAGCGCGCTTGCTGCGAAGTCGATCGCGAGCACCGTGCAGCGTGTCCGCGATGATATCGCGCAGGCCGTGCAGTCGATGGATGGCACCGCGCGCGAAATTGGCGACGCGGGCACCATCGCCAACGACGCAACACGTGCGCTGTCGGAGATGGTGGCGGGCATTGCGCGCATTGCCGAACAGAGTGACACGGTCGTCGCGTTGGCGGACACGCAGTCGACACGCGCGGCCGATGCCGTCGCCGCGTTCCGCGCGTTGGATTCGTCGACAGCGCGTGTCGAAGGTGACGCACGCAGCGCCGCCAACGCCGCGGCGGCACAGCAAGCGAGTATCGAGGAGCTTTCGCGGAGCGCCGCGCAGCTATCACAGGCCGCCGCCCGCATGCGCGCGGTCGCGTCGCGCCATACGGCGGAGTTTGCCGCGATCGTTGCGACACCGTTGACGGTGACACGCGGCGAGGTGCCGACCGTGCGCCCTACGCCGACTCGCGCAACACGCTCCATTGCGGCGTAGCCGAAAACGGTTCGAAGCGCAGTAGCGTTTCGCGGTACGGCAGAATGAGTTGCTCGCGAAAGAATTGCAACATGCGCTCGCCGTCGTATTCCCGTCGAAATTGCATCGGCGTGCAGCGCAACAAGAGATGTACATGACGCGAGAAGCTTTGCGCTGATGAATACTCGAGATGATTGGACACGTGCGTAATGCTCAGTCCGGGGTTCTCGAATAAGCGCGCCGCGCGAACCAAACGCGCCATCGCAAGGTAGCGCTTTGGAGCCGGCAGTCGCACGCGAAAGAAGCGACTCATGAAGGTGCTGGGCACGACCCCGTTCGCGCGCGCGATTTGTTGCACGGTGCTCACGTACGCAGGTGCCAAGAACATGGCATCGATAAAACGCAAACAGTCTTCGGGTGCATCGGGAAGATCTTCACGAATGAGGTGTACGGCGCGCTGCTCGATTACGTCGTGCGATTCGCCGGCCACGAGTTGACGCAGGTCACGCCACCCGCGCGGGTCGCGTGCGTCGACCAGTGCGCGCACGCCATGCTGCCCGAGGGACAGCACGGCGTGGCTGGCGCGCGGTTCGCTGCCGGTGAGCAGCGCCACCGCCGGGACGCGAGGAAATTCGCGTACGAGGCGCGCGACCTGCGGCGCGTGTTGCGTTTGATAGCGCGTCACCGATACAAGCACTGCGGAGACGGCGCGGGTGCGCAAATCCACGAAGAGTTCGTCGAGCGACTCGCGATGCAAGGCGGTGTAGCACCCGTATCCCGCCGCATCAACGCGTTGACGTTCGACCGGTGTGAGAAACGTCGTGACCGCGCCCGCCGCACGTGGCGCGGGCTTTGAGACGTCGGCGCGTGGCGCGTCTGCAGTCGCCGCAACGGGGCGATCGGTGTGCTGATAGCGCAGTGAATCGGTCGGCATGGATGTTCTCGCTGCGTGCGTCGTAGGGTGCGTACGAATCGTCGCGGAAGGGGCTGTCGCGCGAGGGAACAGGTCGACAATAGCAATCGCTGTCAGTGTGGTGTCATCGTGCTGCGTGATTTGCGTACGCGATGCGCGCTTCTGTGTGCTCACGCGGCACGCGGCAGCGCTATCTCGTCACGGCGGGGTATATTGCAGGCGGAGAAGTCGTCGGCCGGACGGTCGCGATGCAGAGCGCTTCGGCGCGATGCACCGAGGAAAGTCCGGGCTCCAAAGGGTACGCTGCCAGGTAACGCCTGGGCGCGCACGGCGTGAGCGGTGTGCGACGGACAGTGCCACAGAAAACAAACCGCCGTAACGCAAGTTACGGTAAGGGTGAAACGGTGGGGTAAGAGCCCACCGCGTCTTCGGTAACGCAGACGGCTCGGCAAACCCCAGTGGGAGCAAGGCCAAATAGGCGGCGAGAGACGTCCCGTCTCGACAACGATGCTTTACCGCATCGAGCCGCGGGTAGGCTGCTTGAGCGTGTGGGCGACTGCACGCCGAGAGGAATGATCGTCCGACAGTCATGCGCGTTCGCGTGCGTGGATGTCGACAGAACCCGGCTTATAGGCCGGCGGCTTCTCCGCTCATCCATCGCATGGATTCATCACTGTTTGGGTTTCGCATGATTTCTGGCGCGATCCGCGTCTCTCCGATTTTCGCACGCGTCGTTGGCGCGGTCGGCGTGCTGGGAAGCGCCGTGATCGGATGCGCACGCGTAGCCCCGACGCCGAGTGCGGCCGTACCAATTGCGACACCTGAACCGGTTCGAGTGATCCCGCCCGCACCGATTCGTTATTCCGTCCCGATGTTGATTGGTGATACGCGCTATAGCGTGGAATCGGTTGCGCAGATTGAACGCGACAGCGCGGGACGCAAAGAATCGCAACGCGTGACCAGCACTGCGAGGGTCACGGTCCGGTTGCGACGGGCGCAGAATGGTGCGTTTGAAGGCTCTGGCCGCGTGGATGCATACGCACTGCGCACAGAGGGCACGGCGACCGCGGCGATCACCGATAGCGTCAGATTCGATGCAACTCTTGATGCGCAATCACTGCGCGTGGTGTTGCATCCACCGCTTGTAAACGAGTGTGATCGTCCAGAGGCCGGACCGCTCGCGATAGCGCGCGAGCTGTTGTTGCGCGTACCTTCGGCGGTGTCGGTTGGTGACACGTGGCGTGACAGTACGACCTATATCGTGTGTCGCGCGCTTGTACCGCTCACCGTGCGCACAGTCTCGACGTATACCGTCACCGATACTTCGCGCGATACGAGTGGTCCGGTGTTTCAACTGCAGCGCGTGAGTGTGTTGCGGGTCGACGGCAAGCTGTCGGCGCCTTGGCGCTCGGTGGATATCGCTGGAACAGGCACTGCCACATTGCAGGCGTCGGTGTCGACAACGTCAGGCGCTGTGCAGCAGGTGACGAGTACGAGCACGCTGATGTTGAGCGTGACCGATCGCAGCTCACCGGCAGCGGTACGCACGCAGCAAGTCACGCAGAGGGTTACGACAACGGCAAACGCCGTCCCGAGGTAACGGGGACGGCGTGGGAGCTGGGAGCGCTGTTTTCGAGAGTCTGCTTCCCGCTTCCTGTCTCAGGCCCTGCTTCCTGCTGCCTCGCTAGCGAGATCACACGGCGCGCGCGATTCCGCTATCGATGGTCGCAGGAGGCGGGAACCGAGACAGGAAGCAGGAGGCAGAGTCTCGGAACAGCGTGTCGGCTGCGGTCGTGCTAGTCCATCAATCGCAGCGGCATCACCAAACACAGATATTTTGCGGGATCGTCCCACCCTTCGGGTTCGATCGTTGCCGCGCGCTCGGGCGCTTTGAACGTCAGGCGCACCTGCTCGGTGGGCATGTAGCGCAGAATTTCCAGCAGATACGTGGCATTAAAACCGATGTCCAACTGATCGCCGTTGTATTGCACCGGCAACTCATCTTGCGCTTCGCCTAAGTCGGGCGTGGTGACGCTGAACTTTAGCATGCCCGTGTTGAACGACATCTTGATGCGGTGCGTTTGATCGGACGCAATCACCGACATGCGCTTCAGTGCACCCGTAAGCGCGCCTTTGTCGGCTATGCAATAGCGATCGTTGTCCTTCGGAATGACTTGTTCGTAGTTGGGATATGGTCCCTCTACGAGACGCGTAAACACCGAGGTGAACGGCGAACGAAAGCCCAAGTGGTTATCGCCGCGCGCAATTTCGAGTTCCTCTTCGGCGGGGAAGAGTCGCTTGATCTGATCGAGCGCTTTCGGCGGGATGATCAAATCGCCAGCCGGCGCACTGCTGGACTCAACCGGCACTTCCATCTTTGCGAGGCGATGTCCGTTGGTGGCGACCATGCGCATTTTGTCGTCACGCAATTCCCAGAGCACGCCATTGAGAATGGGGCGCGATTCCTCGGTACTGACAGCGAACGCGGTGTGCGAGATGAGTTTTTGCAACTCACCAGACTTTACACGCCACGACTCGTTAAAGCGCACACTCGGGAACGTCGGGAACTCGTCACGCGGAAGCCCTAACAGTTTGAACTTTGAACGACCGCATTCCAGTGTGACGCGTTGTTCACCGCTCGCGGAAATTTTGACCGGCGAGGGCGGGAGCTCACGTGCGATCTCGCTGAGTTTCTTGGCGGGGATGGTGATCGAACCAGCCGACTCAACATCAGCGCTGACTTCCGTGCTGACCGCGATATCGAGATCGGTTGCGGACAAGCGAATGCCACGCTCCGTTGTTTCGACAAGGAGGTTGGCAAGGACTGGCAGCGTTGTTTTTGCTGGCACCGCAGCGGTGACAGCTGCGAGACCTTCTTGCAGTTTTTCGCGCGAGATCGTGAAGCGCATGCCCGGAGTGTGGAAGGACTGATACGAACTACTGTAGTTATTCTCTTAAAGATAAAAACAGTAGTAGTAGCAGGAGATGTGGGCGTGTCGACAGACGCCGCAAACTACGCGTACTGAACGACTTTCGCCACGGCTAGTCATGTGCATTCGATGTCGAGCGTTACCAGAAACCCGCACGCTTCAACGTCGACAACCCAAATTCTGTGGATCGCTGTGGATGCGCTGGGGACTCAGGTGCCCAGATGTCCAGTTGTCCTCAGGGTTTCCAACATGGTCCGAACTTTGAGCACGCGGTCGGCAAATCCGGGCACACCGGCCATGTCTTCGGCGACACGATCAAGCGAGTGTATGACCGTGGAGTGATCGCGACCGCCAAACGCATTGCCGATCTCGACTAACTGTAACGCCAACAGCTCGCGACAGAGATACATCGCGACCTGTCGCGGTGTGGTGAGCTGCTTGGTGCGTGTCTTTGATCGCAAGCCATCGGGCGTCACGCCCCATTCACGGGCCACCACCTGCTGAATGGTGGCCACGGTAATGGTGGTGGGTGGAACGTCCGGGAAATCGGAGGTGGAGGCCCCGCGCAGCTTGTCGCGCAACGCCTCGCGCGCGAGATCGACGGAAATTTCGCGATGCTTGAGCGATGCGTATGCCAACAGCTTGATGATCGAGCCTTCGAGTTCGCGCACCGACGACTTCACGTGTTGCGCGATGAACTCCACGACTTCGTCGGGAATGGTGAGCTCGAGATGGTCGAGACTCGCCTTCTTTCGCAGGATCGCG
>JANXUN010000550.1 GCA_025356185.1 Gemmatimonadaceae bacterium | reverse complement strand
TCCGTGCCGTAGGGCGTAAAGCCTTTGCCGATCGCAAGACTGGCGTGCACGCGCGACAAAGTTGCTGACGTCGCGGTCATCATGAGTTCGTGCACCAACGTGTGCGGATGACGTCGATCAACATACCCCTCGCCGTAGATGCCCGCATTGAGCTCGCCACGTCGCAGCGTGTATCCCTCAAGATCAAGCGCACCCGTCAGCGAAAAGGGGCCACGGAGCACCGATCCCATCACAACCGGCTGCGTCAAATACGCGTCAGTGGCATTCGCACCAAAGACACTTGGGCTGGCGTGCGTGAGAACACCAACACCCATCGCGCCGAGCTCAGAAACAACACGCGCGCCGGAGGATTGACCTCCGGCGCGCGACGCCATCGTACTACATGCGAGAACGAGTACCGCGACTACTTGAGCGCTTTGTATCGGTATCCGGCAGCATTCTGGGCCGCCGCCTTAAACGTGACGCCTTTCGGTGCACCCTTCTTGAGCGGACCGACCGACTGCGTCGCCGTGCCAACTACCGTGCCCGCAGCGTCGATGAATTCGACCGTCACGTTGTAGGTGCCATCGGTCGCGAGCATCTGCTCAAACTGCAATCCGAGCGTCGACTCCTTCGCGGTGCGCAAAAAGCTCGTCACTTCGACCTTCACCGGAAGCGCTTCGGCGATCGTCTGATACTTCACTAACGAATCAGTCCATGCGCGCTTTTCCGCAGTCGCCGCAGCGCTCGCCGCGTCGAGCGCTTTCTTCTCGTCGGGTTTGAGCACCACACCCTTCTTTTCGGCCGGAGGTGCCTTGACCGCTTTCGCCAACCCTTGCGAGGCATATGCGAACATCATCCACGCATCGTTGTTGTTCGGGTCAATCGACACCAGCTTTTGCGACGGCGCAAACATTTTCATGAACTGCTCTTTCGCGTAATACGTCGCGGCCAAATTACGCAATCCATCGCGTGAGTACGGGTTCTTCGCGACCGCCGCTTCAAACAACTTGATCGCGTCGTCGGTTTTATTCGCACGCGTCGCAATCACGCCACCCATCGTCAGCGAGACATCAGTACCGCTGCCCGGCTTGGCAAGCAAATCGGCGTAGACTGCTGTGACCCCAGCCGTATCGCCAGCCAAACGCAGCGCATCCGACCAGCTCTGCATCATGTTCGGCACGTCGGGGCTATCAGGCGTCGCCGCGATTAACGACTTGAAACTCGCCGCGGCTTCGCGTCCCAACGATACCTTTTGAGCGCCCGCCGACGCTTCGGCGGCCTCGAGCTGATTCACGCTCAGCAAGTACAAACTGCTGTTGCGCAATTCGCGATACGTCGTGTCGGTGCCCGCAACCGAGATCACCATCTTCCAGTGAGCCATTGCGCCGGCGCGATCCTTTTTCGTATTCGCAACGTTCGCCAACACGTAGTGCGGATACGGACTTTCCGTTGATAGCATGAGCGACTTCTTGGCGTAGAACTCTGCCGTGTCCATTTGTCCGCTGTTCGACGCATCAAGCGCACGCTTCGTGACGGCCAACCACACTTCGTTCTGACGCTGCGCTTTGATGTCCGTCTCACACGCAGGAATTGCCGCGACGATCGCCTTAAACGATTCATCCAGCTTTGCGAGCAGATCGATGGTCTCCGTCGGATTCGTCACGAATCCAATCGATCCGCGCACCGGCGTGTAACCGACTCCCGGTTCGACCGCCAACAGCGCCAACACCTGCGCCATGCGCTGATTGTATCCCGCGGGATTTTTCGCGAAGCGCTCGGGTTTGGTGTCCAGTTCTTTGATGATGTCTTTGAGCGTCGAAAGACGAGCGGCGGGCGACGGCGCCGAACGCGCCTGCTGAATCTTGAGCTCTGTCATCGCCAATTCTTTCGGAGAATTCGGATCGATCGAGCAACCGGCGCTCACACCACCTTGTGCCGAGACGACTTTCGGAAGTGCCGACCAGCCAGCGAGAACGCCAAAGCTCGCTGCGAGGGCACCGCGTGTGAACGACAGACGCATGACTGCAACTCCTACGGGGAGAGGGAAAGCGCGGCCGACCGCGAAATCGAGCTGGCATCGGCGCATGAGAGTCCTTTGATTGAAAATACTATGACCGACCGGATCCGCACGCGATTTCTTGTGGTTGGAAGCGGAGTGGCTGGATTGCATACCGCGTGGCGCGCCTCCGAGTTCGGTTCAGTGACGGTGCTCACCAAGCGAACGCTGTTCGATTCGGCCACGGCCTACGCGCAGGGCGGCATTGCCGCGGCACTCGGCGCCGGGGATTCTCCAGAGCTGCACCGTCGAGATACGCTTGCCGCCGGAGCGGCACTGTGCGACGCCGAGGCGGTACAGGTGCTCGTCGAAGAGGGGCCAGCGCGAGTCCGCGAGCTGCAGGCGGCCGGCGCTCGATTCGACTTGGACCCCAACGGCGCATTCAAGCTGGGGAAAGAAGCTGCCCACTCGCGCCATCGCATCGTCCACGCACACGGCGATCAGACCGGTGCCGAAGTCGCGAGAGCGCTCGTCGCCAAAGTGCGTGAGGCGCCGTCGATAACGGTGCGGGAGACCGCCCGCGTCCTTGATTTGCTCCTCGTCGAGGACGATCACGGCGTTCGATGCGCCGGCGTGCGCGCCAGTATCTCCGGGCTTGCCGTCGAGATCGTTGCCGACGTGACGGTCCTCGCGACAGGGGGATGCGGTCAAATTTACCGATACACGACAAACCCCCAAGTCGCTACAGGTGATGGGTTTGCGATCGCGCACCGCGCCGGCGTGCGGTTGGCAGACATGGAGTTCGTCCAGTTTCACCCCACAGCACTCGACACGTCGGAGAACCCTCTCGCGCTCATCAGCGAGGCTGTGCGTGGCGAAGGTGCAATCCTGCTCAACGGCAACGGGCAGCGATTCATGCCAAAGCGCCATCGATTGGCCGAACTCGCGCCGCGGGACGTTGTCGCTCGCGAGATCTTTCGAGAACAACAAGCCACAGGAACCGTATTTCTCGACGCCACTAAACTCGGCGCGCAGTTCATCGAACGATTCCCAGGCATCTTTGCCATTTGCCGGGCCCGCGGCATAGACCCGTCGCACGAGCCCATACCGGTCACCCCAGCCGCGCACTACATGATGGGAGGAGTCGTGACCGACCTCGCGGGTCGCTCGAGCCTTTCGCGTTTGTACGCTGTTGGTGAGGTCGCACGCACGGGCGTGCACGGTGCCAATCGGCTCGCGTCAAACTCTTTGCTGGAAGGCTTGGTGTTTGCGGAACGCGTGGCTCGTGATCTCATGGAAACGCCCCAAGGACTGCCCGAGCCGCCCGCGATGCCGTGGTCGGTGCCGCTGCTGGATGATCGCGGCGCCGCACAGGTGGCGGCAGACGCAATTCGGCAGCTCATGTGGGACTACGCCTCAATCGCGCGCACCGCTCCAGGACTGCGTAAATGCCTCGCGCAATTGCACGCGATTGGTGAACGTCTGCCGCCCGGCGCGACCGAAGAACGGAATCTGCACATCACCGCAACGCTGGTGACAGAAGCCGCCTTGCTCCGCAAGGAGTCGCGTGGTGGACACTTTCGCAGCGATTTTCCCAAAACACGGCGCAAGTGGGAAGACCGTCATATTACATGGTAGACGGGAGAAGGGAGACGGGAGACTGGAGACGAACTTCGGGAGACCGGAGACCGGAGACCGGAGACCGGAAGACGGAAAAGGAAAGCGTCCGTCGGCGTCTCGTCCTGATTGTCTTCCGACTGTTGTTGTCGCCCGTCAATTGTCTCTCGTATCTCGTCTCTCGTCTCTCGTCTCTCGTCTCTCGTCTCTCGTCTCACGTCTCTCGTCTCTCGCAGCTCGTCTCCGGTCTC
>JANXUN010000469.1 GCA_025356185.1 Gemmatimonadaceae bacterium | reverse complement strand
CGTCGAAAAAGTTTGGTTGGACAATTGCGATTGCACTGGCGTGACTATCCCCAGTCCCTCCAATCCGATCAATCTGAATGCCGTATTCCGTGATTTCGTCAAAGGCGGTGATGCGCCTTAAGGCGGTTCGAAAATCATCAGCCGAGGCTCCGGGATGCACAGGGTCGCGGGCGCCCCAGTATTGTATTCCCACAGTGTTGTCGGGATCTATGTACGGATTGACTGGATTCCGGACACTGTCGACGAGCGCAATAACTGTCGTCGAAAGCCCCAAGGCGACGCCAAGCGACAGCGTCGAAATGGCGAAAAAGTACGGGGCCCGTCGAAGTGATCGTACGGCAGACCTGCAGGTGTCGATCATCATATGGTAGTAGGCTCTCCCCAAACGTGTAATATCCGCCGCGATCCCCGACTTTTCTCCGCCCTAATCCGCGACGGACGGTATTTAACTCGATCCGAGCGGCAGTGACAATCGTGCCACGCATCCCTGACTGTCGAACCGGTTCACGAGTGCCAGTGTCCCGCCGTGCGCCTCGGCGATCTGCCGCGAAAGCACGAGGCCAATGCCGCTCCCACCAGCTTTCGTTGTGTAGAACGGCACGAACAGGTTCGCAGTTTGGGCGAGACCCGGACCATCATCCTTCACGATGACTTCAAGCGACGTGGCAGTTACCGTCCAGCTCACCCGCACATCGCCCGCCGGAAGCGTTGCGTCGACGGCATTGGTTACCAGGTTTATCAAGAGTTGATCGAGCTGGTCGCCGTCCGCGCTTATCGTGACGGTAGGGCCGGACTCTACCATCACCGGAAGGCGCGACTCCAATCGCGCGACCCGCTGTACCCATTCCGTGACGTGTACCGCTCCATGGGCCGGCGCCGGCAGGTGCGCGAGCTTGGTGTAGGCGGTGAGAAAACGTGCGAGCGATTCCGAGCGCGACGCGACGATGCCGAGTCCGCGTTCGAGATCGTTGCGCAACTCAGGGTTGCCCCAATCGCGTATCACAAGTTCTCGCAGCCGCTCGGTCAGCGACTTAATGGGCGTCATGGAGTTGTTAATCTCGTGCCCAAGCACGCGAATAAGCCGCTGCCATGCCACCCGTTCCTGTTCGCGCAGCGTGCGACTCACGTCGGCCAGCACTATAAACCGGTGTGGGCGACCATCCTGCCGGAACTCTCCGCGACGAAGTTCCCATCGACCACGTTGCGGGCCAATCGGCAACTCCACGATGCGAGGCGCTGTGCCCTCAAGGCACTCAGCGAGCGCCAGCTCTCCGGCCGTCCGTCCGACCAATTCGTGGTCTGTCTGCCCAAACAAACGCGCTCCGGCAGCGTTCACCACTCGCAAGGCGCCACTCCCATCAAATGCAAACACGGCGACGTCGATCTCCGCCATTAGTCGGCGCAGCAGTGCCGTGGCCTCCAGGGCCCCTAAACGACGACTGCGCATATCGCCGCTGAGCGCGTTGAGCTCCATCATGGCGAGTCCGAGCGCATCATCACCGCTGGCATTGCGGGCCCGCAATGAATAATCCTGCTCGCGTAACGCCGCGATCATTCGCGACAACGTGTGCAGGGGGAGCACCACCTGTTCGCGCACGGCAAACCCTACACGCAGCCACACAGCGACGACGAGTCCGCCCACGAACCATTTCAGGGGCGCGGAATAGTCCGCAGTCGACAGCAGCCAGAGTGCAACGATGACCGCCGGAAGTCCGCCAAGCAATGCGAGGCGCAGAACACGCCGTTCGTGGTTCGCCATGGATGGTGCCCGGGTCCTACAACCCGTGACGCTGCATACGACGGTACATCGCACTGCGTGAGAGTCCGAGCGATTTCGCGGCGAGCGTCACATTGCCATCGTGGCGCGCGAGCGTTTTCGTTACCAAGGCGCGTTCGACTTCTTCCAGACTGAGATCTTCAAGACGCATCGCCGTATCGGTCGGTGCCCGGAGGCGCAGGTCGGCGACGCCGATGTTGTTACTGTCCGTCAGCAGGACCGCTCGCTCCATGGAGTGGGCTAACTCGCGCACATTTCCCGGCCACGCGTACGCCAGCATCGATTCCATCGCCCCGGCCGAGAAACCGCTGATCGGTTTTTTGTAGCGCGTGGCATACTGGGCCAGGAAGTAGGCGGCCAACTGAGGAATATCCTCGCGACGATCGCGTAGCGGCGGCAGGTCGATTTCCACCGTGTTCAGACGAAAAAGCAGATCCTCGCGAAAACGGCCAGCCGCTACTTCGGCGCGCAAGTCCGCGTTGGTGGCCGCGAGCACGCGGACATCCACCTTTCGTGTGCGCGACGACCCGACGCGCTCAATCTCGCCGCTCTGAAGCACGCGCAAGAGTCGCGCCTGTTGCGAGAGTGTGAGGTTGGCCACTTCGTCGAGAAACAGCGTCCCGCCGTCGGCGAGTTCGAACCGCCCAACACGATCGGTCTTGGCGTCGGTGAACGCGCCCTTCACGTGGCCAAACAACTCGGCCTCAAATACACTCTCCGCCAGACCGCCGACATTGACGGCCACCATCAGTCGACCGCTCCGGGCCGAGGCCGCGTGTAACCATTCCGCGACCACTTCTTTCCCAGTGCCATGCTCACCCGTAATGAGCGCACTCGCGTCGGACGGCGCGATGCGTGCCATCGTGCGCAGCACACTTTGCATTGCCGGCGACTCTGCAATCAACGTCGGGACGCCGGCGCGCCGGAGCGCGGCATTTTCACTTTCCAGTCGTTGCCCGCGACGCAGGGCGCGGCCCAGTGCAATCTGCGTGCGCAGCACGGTCAGCAACCGCCCGTTGTCGTACGGCTTCTCCACGTAGTCACGGGCCCCGCGTTTCACTGCTTCAACCGCGCCGTCAATGCTTCCCCACGCGGTCATCACGACCACCGGGAGCGTGGCGTCGACTTGCAGCAACTTGCTGAGCAAATCGAGCCCCTCGGCGCCGCCGGTGGTATCCCGCGTGTAGTTCATATCCATGAGCACGGCGTCCACATCACGTTTGGTGATCGTCGCCAGCACGGCACCCGGGGATGTGACCGTCTCTACCGCATAGCCCTCGCTTCGCAGTAACAACCGCAGCGCCTCGAGGACGTCGCGGTCGTCGTCGGCGACCAGCACGAGCGCGGGGGAATCCATCATACGGAGAAGCTTACGGGTGGCGCCGACGCATCGCTATTGGGACCGGCGCCCGGACACATCACGCGGAATCAATCCAACCATCTTTCAGGCGGATAATGCGATTGCCGTATCGGGCATTCTCTTCGGAATGGGTCACCTGGATAACGGTCGTTCCGGCGGCATTGAGCCGTGTGAAGAGCTCCATGGTCTCGCGCGCTTGACTGGAGTGCAGATTGCCGGTGGGCTCGTCAGCGAGCAGGATCGACGGTTTGTGAATCAGCGCGCGGGCGACAGCCACCAGTTGCTGCTGGCCCCCGGAGAGTTGCGATGGATATAGATCCTTCTTCGCGACGATCCCAAAATGATCCAATGTGTCGGCAACCATCGCTTGCCGATCCGCCTTCTTGATGTCGCGATACGACAGCGGCACGTCAAGATTCTCGGCGACCGTGAGATCATCCAGCAGGTGATACTGCTGAAATACGAATCCAACATATTGTTTGTGCAGCGCGATCCGTTTTTTGTGGTCCAGTGTGTGAACGGCGTGATCGAACAGCGTGTATTCACCGGTCCAGGCACTGTCGAGCATGCCGAGTACTGCGAGCAGCGTGGACTTCCCCGCGCCGGACGGTCCCATGATGGTGACGAACTCGCCGGCGGCGATATCCAGCGTGATGCGACGCAGCACGTAGCTTTGGCCACCCGCGACCGGGAAGCTTTTTTCGACGCTACGCAGCGATATCACAGGCGACGCTCCTGGATGCTGCGAGAAGGCAATGCACTACGTACGCACTACGCATGCGCTGCGGCCGTTTGTTCATCCACGACGCGGCCGTCAAACAGGTCGATCATCCGATCCGCGTGCATGGCATAGCGATGATCATGAGTGACCATACAAATCGTCGCGCCGCCTTTATGCAGCTCTTGCAGCAAGCCCATCACCGCCTCGCCGTTTTGGGAATCGAGGTTTCCCGTCGGTTCGTCGGCGAGCAATATGGCGGGGTCGCCAGCGACGGCACGGGCGACGGCCACACGCTGCTGCTGGCCACCCGACAGTTGCGCGGGGTAGTGCTTCATCCGGTGCGACATCCCGACTCGCTCAAGCGCACTTTGCACACGCGCTCGCCGTTCTTCGGAGCTCATGCCACGATACGTGAGCGGGAGCTCCACGTTTTCATAGACCGTGAGATCACCGATCAAGTTGAAGGCTTGGAAAATGAATCCGATCTGCCGATTGCGCACGCGTGCCCGGTCGGCGGCCGAAAGGTTGGCCACCGGTTCGCCGGCAAGGGTGTACTCACCACCGGTCGGCGTATCGAGTAGTCCGAGTAAAGAGAGCAAGGTCGTCTTGCCGCAACCGGACGGGCCGGAGATCGCGACGTACTCGCCTTCGGCAATCTCCAAATGCACGTCGGCAAGTGCGTGCGTTTCGACTTCATCCGTATAGAACACCTTTTTGATCCCTACGAGCTTGATCAGCGCTTCGCCGTGCTGTGCCATCGGTTTCTCCAGTGAGTGACTATTTGATTCGGACGCGATCCGCATTGTCATTCGCCGACATGTCGGACAAAATGATCTTTTCACCGACATTCAAACCTTTGATTATCTCGACGGCATTTACGGACGTGCGACCCAGTTTCACCTGGACCCGTACGGCCGATTTGCCGTCAGGCTCCAGACGAAAGATGCCGATGGTTCCTCCATCCTGTCCCACGGCCGGCCGGCCCGTGTACACAATATTTTGCAGACGTTCGAGTTGAATCGTCCCATCAACATTGAGGTCGGGGCGCGCGCCAGCGGGCAACGGGTCGTCGATCGCGACGTCAACGGTCACGGTACCGCCCACGGCTGCCGGGTCCATGCGGGACACGTGCCCCTTGACGATGCCGTTTCGCGTATCAATGGCAGCAGGTTGTCCCAAGGCCACGTCTTTCGCTTGTGTTTCCGGAATACGCAACACCGCTTTAAGCTTGCCGGGCTGGACGATTTTGGCGAGTTGACTTCCCGCAATCACCCATTGGCCGGGCTGCAACGACATTTCCTGGAGCACTCCGGCCTCGCCAGCCCGGACCGTCAACGATTGCACGCGATTCGTTGAGAACTCCACGATCGCCTTCAGACGGCTGATCTGTTGCTGTTGCACGGCGATCTGCGAATCGACGGCCTGAGTAATTAAAGTGAGTCGTTGTTGTTCAATGCGGAGCCGCGTGGCTTGCTCTTGGGCGGCGGCTTTCTTGTTGTTGTATTCGAACGGCGCGATGACTTTGCTGACCATCAGCGCTTCCGCGGCGGTCGCATCCTGCATCGCCTGCGTGTTGGCCGTGCGTGCCGACGCGACGGCCATTTCTTGACTGAGGCGGTTGTTCTCGAGACTGACGCGAAGGTTGACAAGTGCCGACTTCGCTTCACTCAAAGACTGCTCGGCGCGGAGCAGCTCGATCTGCACGTCTGGGCTCGACATCTCTAACAGCACGCTGCCCGGCGACAGGACTTGTCCCGGCAATGCGACAATGCGATCGACGCGCGCCGACGTCACGGCAGGGATGTAGCGGACCTGCATCGGGACCAGCGTGCCCGGCCCGCGTACTTCGCGGATCAAGTCGCCGCGTCGAACCGAGTCAATCCACAGCGTGCTGCGCTCAACCGTCGGTACGGCCGGCTTGAGTTGACCGAGCACAACAGTGATCGCGATAACCGCGAGCACACCGACACCGCCGACGATGTACCGGCTGCGCTTGCTCTTGGGTGCTCGAGTGATATCCATGCTATCCAATTACTATTGGCAAACACTGTGCCAGCACTGCGAATCGTCATAACCCAATAGTAGTCAATGGATTGGACGCTCCGTTTGGCCGTGCGAATAGATGAGAGTCGTGCGGGAGTGGGAAGCGACGTCCCAAAACCGGACGGTGGTTTGTCATCGCTATTCGTCCCTCAGCGCTGAATTCGGGTCAACCCGCGTGGCGCGCAACGCCGGCCCGAGGGTGGCGAACAGCGCTACGGCGGTCAGCAATGCCGTCACGCCGATAAAAGTCGCCGGATCGGTAGCACTGATATCGTAGAGTTGACTCGCCATCAGCCGAGTCAGGGCAAATGCACCGACCAATCCGATGAGCACACCAGTGATTGAGAGTGCCATCCCCTGTTGCAAGACCAAACGCAATACCTGAGACCGTTGCGCACCAAGCGCCACCCGGACGCCGATCTCCCGTGTCCGTTGGGCCACGGTATATGACGTGACGCCATAGATGCCGAGTGAAGCGAGGAGCAGTGCAAGTCCGGCGAACACGCCGAGGAGTACGCTGGCTCGGCGACAGTGTTGGGACGGTGGAGGGCGTTTATGCCGACCTCAAGGGTGAGCTGGTTGATACCTCGTTGCTTGACTTGCCGTAGTCATCGCG
>JANXUN010000468.1 GCA_025356185.1 Gemmatimonadaceae bacterium | reverse complement strand
ACCCGACCGACACGACGCAGTACGAATTGCTTCGCGACGCGCTCGAAAAAATGAAGTTGAACGACGCGTCGTTGCAATACGAGCCGGAAACGTCGACGGCATTGGGCTTTGGATTCCGGTGTGGATTTCTTGGACTGCTGCACATGGAAATTGTGCAGGAGCGTTTGGAGCGTGAGTACAATCTCGACCTCGTTACGACGGTGCCGAGCGTGGAGTATCACGTCACCAAAACCGACGGCAGCGAAATGCTCGTCGAAAACCCGGCCAACATGCCGCCGGCCGTCGTCATTCAAGATGTGCAAGAGCCGTATGTGCGCGCGCGCATCATGTGTCCGTCCGAGTACATCGGCCCGATCATGACGCTCGGCATGGAACGACGTGGGGTGTACAAAAACACGCGTTTTCTCGATACGGTGCGCGTCGAACTCGATTGGGAATTTCCGCTGGGCGAAATCATTCTCGATTTCTTCGACAAGATGAAGACGGTCAGTCGGGGATACGCGTCGCTGGATTACGAGATGTTGGAATATCGCTCAAGCGATCTGGTGCGACTTGATATGCTGATCAACGGTGACGCCATCGACGCGTTTTCGGTGATTGTGCACAAAGACAAAGCGTACGACTGGGGACGTAAGGTCGCCGAGAAACTCAAAGAGTTGATTCCGCGGCAGCTGTTCGAGGTCGCAATTCAAGCCACGATTGGACAGAAAGTCATCGCGCGCACAACGGTCAAACCGTTGCGCAAAGACGTACTCGCCAAGTGCTACGGCGGTGATATCTCGCGCAAGCGCAAGTTGCTCGAGAAGCAGAAAGAAGGTAAAAAGCGCATGAAGCAAGTCGGCAGTGTTGAGATTCCGCAGGAAGCGTTTCTCGCAGTGTTGCAGGTGGACTAGCCTCCGAGAACACACACTGAATCCGGATCACTCAGCGGTTTCTGTCGTTCTTCAGACGTCCTTCCTCGGCGACATGATCCTCACCACGCCGCTCATCGAGCGGCTGGCAGAGGAAGGACCCGTGCATGTCGTCGCGACACCCGCCAATGCGGGGATTCTCGCGAATCATCCTGCAGTGACATCGGTGATTCTGTTTGACAAGCGGCGCGCGGACAGCGGAATCGGTGGTATGCGCCGCATTGCCCGCGCGATACGCGCAACCGGCGCGACGCGTGCGTTTTTAGCGCAGGGGTCAGTGCGCACCGCCGCGGTGGCATGGCTCGCTGGTGTGCCCCACCGCATCGGCTTCGCGACGTCGCCGGGGCGCGTGCTGTACACGCGACGCGTCGCACTGGATCGGTCCCTGCATCACGCGCAACGACTATGGCAACTCGGCAGCACGCCTCGCGCTTCGCGCGATGTGGGCACCGAAACGATTCCAGCGTTGCGACCGTCGCTGTTTCCCAGTGCGACTGATGAGTCGCACGTGCGTGCGTTATTGCAAGAGTACGACGTTGGGGATCGAGAGCCACTGATCGCGCTTGCGCCTGGCAGCGTGTGGGCCACGAAGCGGTGGCCATCATATGACGCGCTCGCTGCCCAGCTGGTCGAGGCGTATGGCAGCACTGCGCGCATCGTTGTTTTGGGCGGGAGCGATGATCGAGAGTTAGCGACGTCAATAAGCAGTGCCGTCGAGGCTGCCCACGGTCCTCGGGTGGTAAATGCTGCTGGTCGATTGTCGCTGCTGGCATCTGCTGCGCTGCTTAGGCGCGCGCGGGTGATGGTGACAAATGATTCTGCGCCGCTGCACTTGGCGTCGGCGATGAATACACCCACCATCGCGATGTTTGGACCAACGATCCCCGCGTTTGGATTTGGCCCGCTCGCCGAGCGTCGTCGCGTGGTAGAAGAGTTTTCGCTTGCCTGCCGACCGTGCGACGCACACGGCCCGCAACGCTGTCCGCTCGGTCACTGGCAGTGCATGCGCAATATCAGCGCCGAACGCGTGGTTCCACTCGTGCGAGAGTTCGTACCGAGCCGCTGACGTAGGTCGCGAACGACGGAAATCGCGGCTGACCACTGTTGCGTGCGGCGCTAGCTTTCCTCAATGCCTCATTCTCAATTCATCGTCGGCGTCGACTTGGGCGGCACCAACATTGTCGTGTGTGCGATGTCGGCCGACGGCACGCGTCAACACGGTTTGCATTCAGAGCCTACGCGCGCACATGAAGGTGCGGACGCAGTGATCGGTCGCATGGCGCAAATGGTCAACGAAACGATCAACGTCACCATGCGCGAGACGGGCGTGTCGCGCGATGCCTTCCGCGGCGTGGGAGTCGGTGCGCCGGGTCCGCTCGATCGCGAAGCAGGCGTCGTGCTCGTTGCGCCGAATTTGGGATGGCGCAACGTCCCGTTGCGCGATCGTATGACCGAGCTCACCGGCCTTGACGCGGCGATCGACAACGATGCCAACTGCGCGACCTACGGCGAGTGGTGGATCGGCGCGGCAAAAGGTGGGCGCAATGTGATCGGCGTGACGATCGGCACCGGCATTGGTGGCGGCATGATCGTCAACGGAGAGCTGTATCACGGATCAAGTGACAGCGCCGGTGAGATTGGTCACACAACGATCGATCAAACCGGCAGGCGTTGTGGCTGTGGTAACTACGGCTGCCTTGAGGCATATGCATCGGGCACCGCGATCGCCGAGCGTGCGCGCGAAGCACTGGCGTACGATACCGCGTCGATTCTGCCCGACCTCGTTGACGGCGACGTGTCGAAGATCACCGCGGCGATTGTGTACGAAGCGGCATCGCGAGGCGACGCGGTCGCGACTGAGGTTGTGCGTGATACAGCGCGCTTTTTGGGAACGGGGCTCGCCAATTTACTCAATATCTTTAATCCCGACGTCGTCGTGATTGCTGGTGGCGTCACGCAGGCTGGCGAAGCGTTGTTTGGGCCGTTACGCGCAGAAATCAGACGCCGTGCGTTTAAGATGGCGGTCGATGCGTGTCGGATCGTGCCGGGCACGCTTCCTGGAACCGCAGGTGTCGTTGGCGCGGTCGCGACGTTTATTGCGCAACGCGGCGCGCAACTGTCACCGCCGCTTCGGTAACTCACGCTGTGTCGTCTGCGAGGCGCGCTGCAGGTAACGATCCTGCGTCGACTCGAAAAAAACGCATTGGTGTAATCGGCACATTTGTGTGGGACGTGATTCACGGGCGCGACAAGCGCACCGTGCCAATCGAAGAGTGGGGTGGCATTTCGTACGCGATGTCCGGGCTCGATGCCGCGCTCGACGATGATTGGGAGATTGTCCCGTTGATCAAAGTCGGCGCGGATTTTTGCGAACGTGCGAGTGCGTACTGTCGCACGTTGCGTCACATCGCTCCGGATTTCGCGCTGATCGAAGTCCCGTATCCAAACAACCGCGTCGAGTTGCGATATCTGGACGCGGAACGTCGGGCGGAGTATCTCACCGGCGGTGTTCCGGGTTGGTCGTGGATTGGTCTGAAGCCGGTGCTCGACGCCGCGCGACTCGATGCGCTCTACATCAATTTTCTCGCTGGGTGGGAACTGGATCTTCCCACGATGCAGATGGTGCGTGCCCATATCGACGGCCCGATCTACTGCGATCTGCACATGCTGGTGATGGCAGTGCAAGGCGATGGGTTGCGCGTGGCGCGGCCGCTGCCCGATGTCGCGGCCTGGCTTGCGTGCTTTGATCTGCTCCAGATGAACGAAGATGAGATGCAGATCATCGCCCCAGATTCGATGGCGCTCTCCGCAACCGCAATGGCGGCGGGTGTTTCCGTGCTGTCCGTAACACTCGGCAAGCGCGGCGCGGTGTACGTGTCGGCGCCTGGTATCGAGCGCTTGCACGACATTCCTCGTCTTGCAGGTCACAGTTCGTCGCTGTCCACATCACCACGTGGCGGACATGGTGCATTTGGCGCCGTGCGTACCGAATTGGTGCAAGCCATTCCCCCGCGCATCGACGACGCGGGCGACCCGACCGGATGCGGTGACGTGTGGGGCGCGACCCATTTCTCTCGTCTGCTCGCAGGTGATATGTTGACGGACGCGATTCGCGCGGCCAACCTCGCGGCATCGCGCAATGTGGAGCATCGCGGCGCGTCGGGATTGGCGCATCACCTTCGAGGAGAGCTGAGCACGACGTGACCACCGTGATCAACGTTCCGCCATCGCTCGATGAGCAGACGTTTGAACACGTCGTCGAACAGCTCGCGCCAGTACCCGAAGGCGAAAAGATTTTGATCGACGCACGTCACGCGCGTTGGGCGTCCCCGTTCGGATTGACGGCACTGCTATGCGTCGCGCAGTCGCGCAGTGAGCGCATGACGTTTGCGGTGCCTGAGCACGCCGACACGCTCTCGTATTGGTCGCGCGCCGGATTTTTTCGACACGCGAGTGAGCTGTTTGAGTTGAAAGGCGCCCTGCCGCGCGCGCGTGAAGCGCACGAGTCGGACGTGCTGCTCGAAATCACGCCGATTGTGCAGACCGACGATGTGCATGGTGTAGTGGGACGCATTCAGCAAAAGGCGGCCGACATTTTGCACGGGCAACTTGGGCTCGACACGTCGGTGACCGGCGGCTTTGGCATGAGTCTGAGCGAGTCCTGTCAGAACATCGTCGAGCACGCGGGACAAGGTGGGTGGGTCGCCGTGCAAACGTATAAGTATGCGCGGCGCCTTGGACGACGCGTGGTCGTGATCGCTGTATGCGATGCGGGAATCGGATTTCGCGCGTCGTTGGAAAGCGCACCGGGATACCGTCGCAATGATCGATGGGACGATGCGATGGCACTGGAAGACGCTGTGCTGCGCGCGATGAGTCGCTTTCGACATGGCGACAAAGGACGTGGACAGGGTCTTGCGGGAATACGTCGCTTTGTCGGACGTTGGCATGGTAAGCTTTCAGTCCGCAGCGGAACGGCGCGTTTGGCAATCACACCTGAGTGGGATGAAGACGCGCCGATGACCGAATCGCTGCCATTTTTTCCCGGGACGCAGATGCAGATCACGATCCCTGAGCGCGTGAAATGACGCATTTGATTGACGTCGGCGCGGTGCTCAGGGGGACAGTCGCAAGCCTGTATTCCAACTTGGTCACGCGCCCCACTGGCGCGGCCGTTCGCAATGCGATCGAACGTCAAGTGGTCGAAATCGGCACGCCGGTTGTGACCACCATCGATTTCTCGCAAGTGAATTTGTTAGATTTTTCGTGCGCCGATGAAATCGTCGCGAAGCTGTTGCTGCGCTACGCGGATCACGATGGGCTGAACGGATACGTGCTCTTTCGCGGCATTCACGCCGGACATCTCGATCCCATCGAAACGGTGTTGGAACGTCGCGAGCTCGCTTTGGTCGCGTGGCACAACGACCGCGCCGAATTGTATGGCAGCGTGACCGCGTCCGAGCGTCGCTTGTGGGAAGTGGTGCGCGATCGCGGACCATTGTTGGTGGCCGATGCGGCGATCGCGGTAGGCGATGCCGTCGACGATACCGACCGTGCGCTGGTGCGGCTCAATTGTCGACGACTGATCATGCGACACGACGAGGGATACATCGTGCCTGGTTTTGCCGTGCCGCTCTCCTAGCCAACCATGGCAAAGTTCAGCGGGTTTTCGCCCCCCCTTCAGGTGGTCGGATTTATCGCGACGCGCCCCGGCGACGTCGAGCGCGGCCCGATGGTGCGCATGCGTCCCGAGGATGCGTTGATTCGTCTCGTGACCGACGGCGAGTTGGTTCGTGTGCAATCTGAGCGTCATGCGGAACTCGCCGTCCTGCAGGTCGATGACAGTTTGCCGCGTGGAGGAGTCGTGTTGCGCGACGTCGTTGGCGCGTCGCCGTCGGAGATTGTGCGGATCCTTAAACTCGACACGGATACCGCTGGACGTTTTGCCTGAGCGCTGCCGCCATGATGCGTGAGCTCGAACAACGACTGGCGACCCTCGAAGGGTGCGAGGCAGCAATTGTGCTGTCGAGCGGGATGGCCGCGTGTGCAAGTACGATGCTCGCGCTCCTTCGGCCCGGCGATCATCTCGTCGCCAGCACATGGCTAAGCGAGCAGACGAAAGTGTTTCTGGAGCAAGAGCTCGCGCTGCTGGGCATTGAGGCTACGCTCATCGATCCGACGGAAACGCGTGCGTGGCGCAAAGCGATACGTCGAAACACGCGCGTGCTGTTTTGCGAATCGCTGGCGAATCGTTCGATTCGCGTCGTGGATCTGCGCCCAGCGCGCATGCTCGCGCAGGAGCACGGCATCGCCTTGGTGGTCGATGCGTCGCTGGCCTCGCCAGTCGTCATGCGGCCCGTCGACCACGGGGCGGATGTCGTCGTTCACACGGCCATGGGATTGTTGAGCGGGCATGATGACGTCGTTGCCGGCGTGGTATGCAGCACCAGCGCCGTGGTGGACGAAGTGCGTGCCAAAATGCTCGCGTGGGGGCAGAGCGCAGACGCCCATGCATCGGGGCTACTCAGTCGCGGGCTGACCACATTGAGAGTGCGTATCGACCGGCAGAGCGCATCAGCGCTGCGCATCGCGCAGTGGGCGCACAGCTGCGTGTCGACGGCGCAACTCGCAACCAATCGCACGACCATTGGAGCAGTGCACTACCCTGCACTGTCGTCGCACGTCGATTTTGAAACGGCGCAACGCACGCTGCATGGTGGTGGTGTTGTCATCGGCATCGCGCTGCACGGTGATGATGACGCGGGCGCGCGGCTGTGTCAGCAGCTGAAACACTTTACCGCGTCCACGTCGGTGGGCGATGTCGTATCGCACGCCTCCTGCGTGAGCGACGGATCGGTGCGATTGTCGGTGGGGCTTGAAGATCCCGATGCACTGATCGCAGATCTCGCGCACGCGTTGGAGGCGTAGTGGCAGGCATCCTGCGATTCACCAACGTCACGAAAGAATATCCGCGTTCTGGTGACGCGATTCGCAACGTGTCGTTCGAACTGAACAAGGGCGAGTTTCTTTTTTTGGCGGGTCACAGCGGCGCGGGCAAAAGTACGCTGCTACGATTGCTGTCGATGGCCGAGCGGCCAACGAGCGGCGAAGTGCGCGTGTCTGGATTTTCGTCATTGAGCATCAAGGATCGTGAGATTCCAAAATTGCGCCGTCGACTGGGCATCGTGTTTCAAGACTTTCGGCTCCTCCCCGATCGCACGGCCGAAGCGAATATCGCATTCGCGCTTGAAGTCACCGGCGCACCACGAGCATCGATTCACGGCAAAGTCGCACGATTACTCACGCAGGTCGGGTTGGCGGCGAAAGGCACGTCGTACCCACATGAAATGTCGGGCGGAGAGCAGCAGCGCGTTGCCATCGCACGTGCACTCGTGAACGATCCGTTCATTCTGCTCGCGGACGAACCCACGGGCAATCTCGACGACAAGGCGACGCACGCGATCTATCTCTTACTGCGTGAGATTAACGCGTCGGGTACGGCCGTGGTGATGGCCACGCATGACGTCGGACTCATTGAGCGCACGGGATTGCGATTCCTTGAGCTCGCGCGCGGGGCGCTCCTCTTTGACGGAACGGATGTCGCGCGGCTCAAGGCGAATATGCGAGGTGGAGGCGCCGACGAACGGCGCCGCGGGAGCGACCAATGATTGATTCGCGTATCGCGGGTGACCACGCATGAGACTCGCATGGCGTGAAGTGTTCTTGGCGTTTCGTCGCGCACCAGCGTTGGCCCTGCTGAGTGTCACGACCATTGCCTTCTCACTGTTTGCGTTTGGATTGTTTGGGTTGGTGGCGATCAATATCAAGTCGGCGCTGCGCGCGATCGAAGATCGTGTGGAGCTGCGCGCATTTTTGGTTGACGGCGCCAAGGAGGAGCAGATCAGTGAGCTGCTGGCCGCCGCGCAGCGCATGCCGCAGGTTGCTGATGCCGGGTACGTGAGCCCCGATTCCGCGCTCATTCGCGCGAGAGCGGAGCTCGAAGAGTTTCGCGATGTGATGGATGGCGCGATGCTACCTGGTTCGATCGAACTGCGACTTAAACCTGACGCGCGCGATCCCGACATGATCAAACAGATCGTGGGGCGATTGCAGACGTACGCGGTCGTCGAAGAGGTGCGTTACGGTCGCGAATGGGTGGAAAAGTTGTACCGCGTTCGTACCGTCGCCGGCGTGGTAGGGACGGGCCTGGGATTGGTCTTCGCCTTGGTGGCGGTGATCATCATTGGTGCGACAATTCGCATGGCCATTCTGGCGCGTACGAAAGAAATCGAAGTGATGCGACTCGTTGGCGCTACGAACGGGTATGTGCGTTTGCCCTATCTCATCGATGGCACCGTGAAAGGCATCATCGGCGGCGGTCTCGCGATTCTGATAGCGTGGCTCGCCAACACGATGATCACACGATCGTTTTTGAAGACAGAATTTTTT
>JANXUN010000427.1 GCA_025356185.1 Gemmatimonadaceae bacterium | reverse complement strand
CGTCGTAGGCTAGTGCGATCGCCTTTTCAGTATCTGCGATGAGCGTGAATGGTAGCTCATACTTGACTTTGAATTTGACGTGCGACTTGACCGAGTCGGGGCTGACGCCAAGGACGATGGCTTTTCCGCGCTTGAATCGCGGAAATGCATCGCGAAACTCGCACGCTTGGATCGTGCACGTTTTCGTGTCGTCCTTCGGATAGAAATACAACACGACTGGTTTGCCGCGGAGTTTGGAAAGTGTGAGCGGCTCGCCGGCGTCGGTCAGCGCCGTGAAATCGGGTGCTACATCGCCAACGGCGAGCATATCGTCCTGTGCGTCGAGGTGATTCGCGTGAGAGCGATTGCCGTCAGAGTGATTCGCCGCCCATCAACACGGCCATGATCGCCTTTTGCATGTGCAAACGGTTTTCGGCTTCGTCCCATACGACGCTCTGTGGGCCGTCGATTACTTCAGCAGTAACCTCTTCGCCTCGGTGCGCCGGTAGACAGTGCAAGAAAATCGCATTTGCATTCGCCCGCGACATCAGCGCGGCGTTCACCTGAAACTGTGCGAAGGCCTTTTCACGCTGATGCTGTTCTTCTTCTTGACCCATTGATGCCCACACATCGGTGGTGACCACGTCAGCACCATGTGCAGCTTCGTGCGCGTCGCGGACAATGCGCACGTCGGCGCCTGCTTCAGCGGCACGCGCAAGCAATAATGCATCAGCGTCATATCCTTCGGGACACGCAAGGCGCAGCGAAAATCCTAATAGCGTTGCTGCATCGATCCACGAATTTGCCATGTTGTTACCGTCGCCAATCCACGCGACCGTGCGACCGCGAATTTCGCCGAGATGTTGCCGCATGGTGAGCACGTCAGCGAGCACCTGACAGGGATGCGAGAGGTCTGTGAGACCATTGATGACAGGCACATCTGCGTACTGTGCGAGTCGTTCAACGTCGGCGTGCGCGAAGGTGCGAATCATGATGCCATCGACATACCGCGACAGCACGCGCGCCGTGTCTTCGATCGGCTCGCCTCGTCCGATTTGCACATCACGTGGCGACAAGAAGTGTGCGGTCCCACCCAATTGCGCCGCGCCGACTTCGAACGAGACGCGCGTGCGCGTCGACGACTTCATGAAGATCATCGCCAGCGCGCGTCCGCTCAGCGAACGCGCCGTATACTGCTTGGCGCGCATGCGCTCGGCTAACGCGAACAGCGCAAACGTCTCGGGCGCCGAGAAGTCGCTGATGTTCAGAAAGTCGCGATGCGGTCGTTCGGTCATGATGTGCGCGGAAATACGAATGGCGAGGGCGTGACCAGCAGTGGCCATGCTCTCGCCTTCGCAATGTCGGGGGGTGGGAATATACGCGTGGATGCTGCAGACCAGCAGCCCGTGCTGTAACCTTCCGCATGACTCGACCTTCCCCTTCCCTGACTGCGCCGTCGCCCGTCGCCGCGTCGGCTCGCATGACCAGCCAACAGCGGTTGCGATCGATTATCGGTGGCTCGATCGGTAATCTCGTCGAGTGGTACGACTGGTACGTGTACTCAGCGTTCTCGCTGTACTTTGCGCAGGCGTTTTTTCCGCCGGCCAGCCCGACTGCGCAGCTGCTGAATGCGGCGGCGGTGTTTGCCATCGGATTTTTCATGCGCCCCATTGGCGGGTGGTTGCTTGGGCGATACGCCGATAAACACGGACGACGTGCGGCGTTGAGTTTGTCGGTGTTGCTGATGTGTGGCGGTTCATTGCTTATCGCGCTGACGCCGAGTTACGCGAGTATCGGCGTCGCCGCGCCGGTGCTGTTGATCACTGCACGTTTATTGCAAGGCATTAGTGTTGGCGGCGAATACGGCGCGAGTGCGACGTATCTGAGTGAGATGGCGGGCGCCAAGCACCGCGGCTTTTGGTCGAGCTTTCAGTACGTGACGTTGATCATGGGACAGCTACTCGCGTTAGGCGTGCTGCTGGTGCTCCAACGCACGCTGACCACGCCGCAATTGGATTCATGGGGATGGCGGGTGCCGTTTTTTATTGGCGCGTTGTGCGCCGTGGTCGCGCTCAAGTTGCGCACGGGATTGGCCGAGTCAGGCGATTTTGAGAAGACGCGCGAGGCACGCGCGAGTGGAACGTTCGCACCAACCGGGCTCGCCGCACTGCGCGCGCATCCGCGCGCCGTAGCAACGGTGATCGGATTGACAGCCGGCGGGACTGTGGCGTTTTACACGTTCACGACGTACGCGCAAAAGTTTTTGGTGAACACCGCTGGGTTTTCGAAGAGTGATGCGACGATGATTTCGGCGCTATCGCTTGTGTTGTTCACGTTTATACAGCCCGTCATGGGCGCCATCTCGGATCGTGTTGGACGACGTCCTGTGCTGATGTCGTTCGGCGTGCTTGGCACGCTTGGCACGATTCCGTTGATGCGTGCGCTGGCGGGATCACACACGGTGCCCGAAGCGCTCGGACTGCTATGTCTCGCGTTGTTTGCGGTGAGCGGTTACACGTCGATCAATGCGGTTGTGAAGGCCGAGCTGTTTCCTACGGGCATGCGCGCACTTGGCGTTGGATTTCCGTACGCGATTGCCGTGTCGTTGTTTGGAGGCACGGCTGAATACATCGCGCTGTGGTTCAAGAATCAGGGGCACGAGCAGTGGTTTTACGTGTACGTGACGGCGTGCGCGTTTGCGGGGCTGATGGTGTATTGGACGATGCCGGAGACGAGGCATCGGATGAGCGAGGAGTGACGTGCAATCGGGAGACCCTTCTCGCGTGAAGACGATACGGTTCGACAATGAGCGATACGCGAGACTTCAGCATGACGCGTCCTCGCACGTTGCTCGGTGTACTTCGCGAACGCATCGCGGCAAAGCATTACAGCCCCCGCACGTGCGAGGCGTATGCGCACTGGGTGAGGCGGTATGTGCGCTTTCATCGCGGACGACATCCACGCGACCTTGAATCGACTCATGTGCGCGATTTTCTCACGCATCTGGCGCAGCACAATCGCGTGAGTGCGAGCACGCAGAATCAGGCGTTGGCCGCGCTGTTGTTCTTGTATCGCGAGGTATTGGGCCAAACGACAGCGGCGCCAATGGATCATTTGCATGCAAAGCGTCCCATGCGACTGCCGGTGGTGCTCACGCGCGACGAGGTG
>JANXUN010000309.1 GCA_025356185.1 Gemmatimonadaceae bacterium | reverse complement strand
AAGAGAGTAATCGACGCTGTACTGTTCATCGGCGTGTTCCGCGTGGTTCTTGAACAGAATGGTGCTCCTTCGCACATTCTCTTCGAGTCGTGTGACGGTCATGCCATGCGCGACACGGCGCGAAGCGCCGAGTCGCGTGGTGCGAACTTTCTTGTTTCCGGCGTTAAGATCTCCTGATGACCGCCGATCCGTTGCTCCGTTTTCGCGAGGAATTCCCGATTCTCGCGACCTCGACCTACTTGGTCTCCAATTCACTGGGTGCCATGCCGCGCTCTGTGCCAGATCGACTCGCGGAATATGCCGAGCAGTGGCAAACGCGAGGGGTGCGCGCGTGGGCCGAAGGGTGGTGGGACATGCCGGTGACGATGGGATCGGTGATTGCGCCGCTAATTGGTGCATCGCCCGGCGAAGTCGTGATGGTGCCGACGGTGACGCACGGTATGAGTGCGATTTTGAGCGCGCTCGATTTTCCGCAGGAACGCAACGAGATCGTGATGACGGCGCTCGACTTTCCATCGGTGCGATATGCATACGATGGGTTGGCGGCGCGTCTCGGTGCGCGGGTGACAGTGGTACCGACTGACGATGGTATTGGAATTCCGCTCGATCGCCTTCTCGCTGCGATCACAGAGCGTACGCGACTGGTCGCGATTTCACACGTCTTGTTTCGATCCGCATATGTGCTCGATGTGATGGCGATTTGCGCGCACGCGAAGCGCGTCGGTGCGTTGGTGGCGCTCGACGCCTATCATAGCGTTGGCGTGATGCCGGTTGATGTGCATGCGTTGGGCACGGACTTTTTGTGTGCTGGGGTGCTCAAGTGGTTGTGCGGAGGTCCGGGTGGATGCTTTCTGTATGCATCACCGTCGGCGACCGCGCAGTTTACACCGGCGTTAACGGGATGGCAGGCGCATCGCGCACCCTTCGCATTTGCCGATACCATGCAGCCGGCCGACAGCGCCTGGCGCTGGCTTGGCGGCACCCCCGTGATTCCGGCGCTGTTTGCTGGCATCGCAGGTCCGCAGATCGTGGCACAAGCGGGTCTCGATGCGATTCGTGCGAAGAGCGTGCGGCAAACGCAATCGCTGATCGACGCGGCGGATGTGCGCGGTTGGAAGGTGAACGCGCCTCGCGATGTCGCCCGGCGCGGTGGTACCATTGCTTTTGATGTGCCGCATGCGGCCGAAGTTGCGCGCGCGCTTTTGGCGCGCGATATCGTGATCGACTATCGGCCCGGCGCTGGCATTCGCGTCGCGCCGCACTTTTACACCACCGACGGTGAGCTGTCCGATTGTGTCGCGGCGATCGACGAAATTCTTTCGACAGGCTCGTGGACGGCGTTTCTCGGCGTGACCTCGACCGTCACCTAAGCGCGCGTTGTTGACGCGAGACCGCTAGCGCGGCGCAACGAGCGTTGCCAAGTTGCATCATACTCGTGCGTCACCCTTGACCTAACGACGATGAACTCGCCGACGACTCAAAAGCCACGCAAGCTTCGCAAGCAATACAGCAACAACACGTACCCGCTGGTCGTGCTCAAGTTTGAAGATGGGCACGAAATCAAGGTGTATCAGAACACCGGTAAGGTGTTCGACGGGTGGTCGGGCGAGACCGTGAAGCTCATGGCCGTCTACGATCCGACGTCCAAAGAATGGGAGTTGATCGAAGCGCGCAAAGTCGACGCGTTTGAAGACGCTCCCGCATCCTGAGCGCGAACTGAATATTCGCTGTACAGAAGCGGTCGCTACCGCGCGTGAGCGCGGCGGCGCGGTCGTCGCGCTTGAAAGCTCAGTGCTCGCGCAGGGGCTGCTTCCTCCGTTCAATCGTGACGCAGCGACTCGCATGATGCGCGCCGTCGAAACGACCGGTGCAACGCCGGCCATCACGGCGATCGATCGCGGTGAACCCGTCCTCGGTCTCAGCGCCGCGACGCTTGAGCGATTTTTGGCGCGCGACGGTGTTCGCAAGGTGTCTGCACGTGATTTGGCGATGGCGATCGCCGATGAGGCCGACGGAGCCACCACTGTCGCTGGCACCTTGGCGATGTGCGCGTTGGGCTCGCTTGATGTGTTTGCGACTGGCGGTATCGGCGGCGTGCATCGCGACGCGCCGTATGATGAATCTGCCGATTTAATCGAGCTGTCGCGTACCAGCGCGATTGTGGTTTGCGCTGGTGCGAAGTCGATTCTCGATCTGTCGGCGACGCTGGAACGTTTGGAGACGCTCGGCGTGCCGGTCGTCGGCTATCGGACGCTGGAACTCCCGGGGTTCTTTACGCGTTCGACGGGACTGGCACTCACCGCGACTGCCAACACACCGGAGCACATCGCGCGCGCATTTCGTGCACATCGCGCGCTTGGACTCACGAGCGCGATGCTTGTCGTGCAACCACCGCCGGCAGAGTTCGCGTTGCCTGACGCGTTGGTGGCCGAAGCGACCAGCGCCGCGCTGAGAGAGGCCGCGCTGCACGGTGTTCGCGGCGGCGCGGTCACGCCGTTTTTGCTGGCCGAGGTTCAGCGGAGAACGCACGGTGCGTCGGTGCACGTCAACCTTGCGTTGTTGGAAGCAAATGCGATGTTGGCAGGGCAGATCGCGATGGCACTTGCACAACCGCGTTCATGAGTCTGATGCGCGCAGCGGTGCAACTATCGGGGCTGAACAGTTGAACTTCGTACGCGACACGCGGTACTATCCGGTAACCCGCTCGCTCCGGAGGATTTTCCCGTAATGTCTACTCCGTTTCTGAGTTCCGAAGAGTACGATGAGCGCGCTCATACCCTCTATAGCGAGGGACAGTACGATGATGCGCTGGCACTGCTGCGCGAGGGGCTGGCGCTCTATCCGACAGCGGTCGAGCTGCACGTCGGTGTCGGGTACGCGCGATTGGCGCGCGAGGAGTTCGCGTGGGCAC
>JANXUN010000188.1 GCA_025356185.1 Gemmatimonadaceae bacterium | reverse complement strand
GGTTTGCAACAACGTGTGTCCATTGCGCGAGCACTCGTGCACGCGCCTCGCCTTGTGCTGCTCGATGAGCCGTACACGGGTCTGGACGATGTTGGTGCGCGCGCGCTGACCGACGCGTTACGTGAACTGAAAGCGGTGGGTGCGGCGCTCGTGCTCGTGACGCATAATGTGAGCGAAGGGCTTTCGCTGGCGAGCGACGCGTCGATCATGCTCAACGGTCGTGTCGTGTTGTCCGAACGCGCCGGTGATGCCGCGTCGTTCGCCGAGCGCTATCGCGCGATTGTCGAGGCGAGCACTAACTGATGTCGACGGCCACTGACTTGACCGTTCGCGTGCCAGGATTTGTCTCGGACAGTTTGCGCATCGCGCGCAAAGATCTGCTCATCGAGTTTCGCACCCGCAGTGCGTTTCTTGCGGCAGCCGTGTTCGCACTCTTGTCGGTTGCGATTTTTCGATTCACGTGGGATGCGTCGGCGGTGGCGGCCATCGACCTCGCGTCACCGGTGTTATGGGTGATCTTTACATTTTCGGGGTTGCTGGGACTCAATCGATCATTTGGCATTGAGCAGGCTGATCGTGCGATGGATGCGCTGCTTGCGTCGCCAATGTCACGTGAGGCAGTGTTTGCAGGGAAAGCACTCGCGAATCTTGTGTTCGTTGGTACCGTGCAAGCGCTGGCGATCCCCGCGATTGCGCTATTCTTTGATCTACCGGCAGGCGCTTTTTGGATCACCATCACGGCCGTTGCCCTGCTCGCGACAATCGGGCTGACCGCGGTCGGAACGTTATTCGCAGCGGTTGCTGCAAACACCCGGCTCGCCGAGCTGCTGTTGCCGATGCTCGCGTTACCGTTTTTTGTGCCGGTGGTGATTCCGGCGGCGCAGGCGACTGCCCTGTTGTTGGCGGGACGTCCGATTGCCGATGTGTCGAGCTGGATCAAGATGTTGGTAGCATTTGATATCGTGTTCGTCGCGGCCTGCACAGTCGCGTTTCCGTATACGCTCGACGAGTAACAAGGAGACCGGATGTCAATGGGAACCACCAGCCCGCGACCCACAGCGTCTGCGGCTGACGAGGGCGGTATGGATTGGCTGCTAATCGCCGCAGTACTAGCGATCGCGGCCGTTGTGGTGCGCGCCCTGCTTTACACGCCCACTGATGCGATGCAGGGCGTTGCGCAAAAAATTTTGTATTTGCATGCACCGACGGCGATCGTGGGGTTGTACTTGTCGTGCGGTTTGGTCGCCATTTCGAGCTTCATGTTTTTGTGGCTCAAAGACGAGCGACTCGATCGCATTGCCGAATCGTCGGCCGAACTCACCGTCGTGTTTTTGACGGTGGTCCTGGCGACAGGGCCGATGTGGGGAAAGACGGCGTGGGGTACGTGGTGGGTGTGGGATGCGCGTCTCACAAGCACCGTGTTTTTGTGGTTTCTCATGATTTCTTACTTGGTGCTGCGCGGTGCGATTGATGAACCGCAAATGCGCGCGCGTTTAGCCGGCGTCGTTGGAGCGCTCTCGGTAGCGCTGATTCCGTTTATCCATTTGACGGTCTATTTGTTTCGCACGATGCATCCGCAGCCGGTGGTGCTCAAGCCGAGTGCGCCATCCATGTCGTCGCAGATGCTCAGTACGTTTGGACTGAGTACGCTCGCGTTCATTCTCTTGTTTGTCGCGCTGCTGCGGTTGCGTTATCGCTGGGCGACGATGCGCGACGCGAACGCTGAACGGATGGCCTCATGAATACCAATACGTACACACAGCAAGACACGGCGGGATCGGCTGCGTATGTTATGCGTCCCGGCGGGCCGCCTGATAACCGCAGCTACCTGATTGCGGCGTATTCCATCGCATTCGTGTTGTACGGTGGTTACATCGTGCTGCTGTTGCGTCGGATTGCGCGAGAGCGAGCGATCGCGCGCTCGCTGCAGACGGACTGACGTGTTGGTCGGCGCGCCACTGTCGGGCATTCGCATCATGGTTCCGCGCGCCGATGGACGAGATACTCCGCTGGCTGATGCACTGCGGGCGGCCGGAGCGACCGTCACTGAGTTGCCGTTGACGCGCGTCGAGTCACTCGATCAGCAACCGTTGTTGCGCGCGATGGCGGATATCGAACGGTACGATTGGGTGCTGCTCATGAGCGTCACTGCCGTGCAACATGCGTCTGCCGCAGGCGATGCGCTGGACGCGACGCGAAGGCAGATGCTCGCGCGACGCAAGTTCGCGGTCGTGAGTGCGCTCACGGCAGACGCCGCCCAAACCGCTGGCTGGACACCGACACTTGTGCCCGAACGGTTTCTCGCGGAAGGACTTCTCGACGCCATGTTGATGCGCAGTGACGTGGAGGGCGCGCGCATGTTGTATCCCGCCGCCGACGGTGCGCGCGACGTGCTTCCAGCGGGGCTGCGCGCGCTCGGCGCGACCGTGGATGTTATTCCGGTGTACCGGAGCGCTCCCGATCCATCGGGG
>JANXUN010000180.1 GCA_025356185.1 Gemmatimonadaceae bacterium | reverse complement strand
GAGTACAAAGCGCGGACACCGCGATGGTTTGGACAACCGCCGGCGAACAGTACGGCGGGGGACCACGACTGGAAGGAAGCGGTGTGGAGCGAGCGGAGTACGTTCATGCAGTACGTCGCGTTGATCGTTGTGTTCTGGTTGAAGCCGAGGTACTGGTAACTGGGAACTGAGGTTGGTCAGAACACTGAACCCTCGAAACTGTGAACTATGACAGATCTCGCGTAGTTGTCAGTTTCGAGGGTTCAGTTGTCAGTTCCCCGTTTTGACCCGCCTCAGCTACCAGTCGCCAGTTACCTGGTGGGCCGCCCCGGCGGGTTCGCGCCATCGAACACATCCTTGTTTTTCGCGATCGCGCTCTTGAGTTGCACCGGCACATCTTCTTCGGGGAAGATCGCTGTCACCGGACACTCTGGCTCGCATGCGCCGCAGTCAATGCACTCGTCAGGGTGGATGAACAGCTGATCCGGTCCTTCGTATATGCAGTCAACCGGACAGACGTCGACGCACGACTTGTCCTTGACGGAGATGCAGGCTTCGGTAATGACGTAGGGCATGGGATATGTCTCGGGTCGATCGCGCGCGCCACAAACGGGCGTCGCGCAAAATAGTCTGCGAATTGAGGGCGCTACAAGCCTATAAATCGCGTGATCAGCGCTTTGCTAGCGCCACGGTGGCGTCGAGCCACGCTTGAGTTCCGGATTCTCGCGATACACGGTGCAGGTTCTGCCAATCACCTGCACCACCTCGGCACCCATACGCTCGGCGATGTCGCGGGCCGCGTCTTTGGCGGACAGTTCCCCCGCGCGCGCGACCTGCACCTTCACCAGTTCGTGCGTACGCAACACGTCATCGAGGCTCATCATGAGCGCATCAGTGAGCCCTTGATGGCCGATGTGGACTTGGACGTCTAAGTGATGCGCCTCAGCGCGCAGTGCCGCGCGCTCTTTGCCGGTCATGCTCATAAGAAAGTCAGAGACTGATGCGAGAAACGAAGAATCGACGCGACGCCTTACTGGCGAACGCCATCGAAGACAAAAAACGGGAGTGGATCGATCGCTGGTCCATCCCACCACGCCCGTCCGGTACCACGCTTCATGATTTGAAAGTGCAGATGCGGCGTGTCAGGCGGTGCGTTGCCCGTTGTTCCAACGTAGCCGATCACGGTACCCTTCGCGATGGTGTCGCCGACGGCCAGGCCCGTGCGATAGCGTTGCAGGTGCGCGTAGTAATAGACAAAGCGCGCAGAGAGATCCGACGCATAAATGATGATGCCGCCGATCGGGCCCGACGACAGTCGACCGATGACACAATCGTCGGCCGCCAGCACGGGCGTGAATCGCGTCGCTAACAGATCAAGTGCGCCGTGAATCTTGCCGTCGCGCTTCGCGACGAAATCATCTCGCAACGATGTGCGAAGCATCCCCTCAACGGGGACCATGAGCTGACGATGCCACAGCGCGTCCAGGTCGTCGTCGCGAATCGATTCGTCGCGCGGCGCCAAGTACTCGGGGCGTGATCCGATTGCGAGGGCGTCCTCGCCGCCGCGCGCGCGCGTCTCGCGAACTGTTGCGACACGGGTGGACGGAGCGCGAGCTGATACGGGTGTCGGTGCTTGCGAGGGCGTGCCGCGTGAACATGCACTGAGCACCACTGCGAGCACGCACCACACGCATCGCAATCAGCCCTTCGCAACCTCAGGCTGGAAGAACGGCTCGAGGAAGCGCACCAAATCGTCAACCGTACGAACGCCACGCGATTTGAGTTGGTCGAGTTCGTTGGACTTGGGCAAACGCGCACCCGCGCGATCAGCGATCACCAACACGGCGTCTTCGAGATCGAGATCGACGAGTGCGTACACTCGCTCTAAATCGTCGGCGGGTAGCACCTTGTAGTGCGGGCCCACCGCGCCGTGTCGTTCGGCGAGGTACGTGTACGTCTGTGCCAACAACGGCTCAGGATAGCGCCCGCGAAATTTGTCGCGAAACCGCGAGAGCCCGTCCCGCTCGATCGACTGCTGATTCATGATGCGCGCGCGCACGAACAAAATGACCGCCAGCGCCAACATCATGGTGGTGCCGACGAGCATCAGGCGCACAGGCGATCAAACCTCAGGCTATGCAGGTGAAGTTCTGACACGATGTCTCGGGCGAGGCGGGCGGACCACAAAAGTAGCGACGCAAGTCGCGATGCGTGATGGGTGTACACCACGCACGGGGCTGACGATTCGGATGCCGCAGTGGCCGATTTGCGGCGTCGCGAATAATCGGCAACTGATGAAACGAAGCGCCGGGACGAAGCATGCGCCATCCCCAATTCGTCAACGTTTTTGTTGACGTAGTCAGGCAACCCGAATTATATTGTCCCCATGGACGTGGAAGTCGGGGCGTTGGGAGGATTTCGCGGCGTTCGGGCCGAACTGTTGGTGGCGCTCAAGAAGGCGCAGCCGCTGACGGCGCATGAGCTGGGCGAGCAGTTTGGCCTGACCGCCAATGCACTGCGACGACATCTCAAACTGTTGGAAGAAGACGGGTTGGTGCGCTTTGCCCGTGAGGTCCGCGGTATTGGCGCGCCGGTATTTGCGTATTCGTTGACGTCCGGTGGCGAGGCGATGTTCCCTCGGGGCTACGCCACGGTGTTGGCGGACGCGCTCCAGGCGCTGCGCGATGCGCAAGGAGAGAGTGCGGTGACTGCAGTGCTGGAAGCGGAGTGGGTTCGGTTAGCGGAAGAAGCCGAACCGTTGGTACACACGCTGCCAGTGTCAGAGCGCGCTGCGTTGGTGGCGGAGCTTTTGACATCAAAGGGTTACATGGCAGAAGCCGTCGATCTGCCGTCCTCATCACACTCGACGATCAGCACATTGCGCTTGCACAACTGCGCGATGGGCGCGATCGCCGAACGGTTTCCCGAAGCGTGCGTAGCCGAAGCGCGTTTCTTGGAGCGCGTTTTAGGAGTTCCGCTGGTGCGTGCCGCGCATCGACGCGACGGATGCGGTCGATGTGAGTATGACGTACTGAATCAGATCATCGCAGCACAACAGGAGCAGGTATGAGTTCGACCATCGACGC
>JANXUN010000158.1 GCA_025356185.1 Gemmatimonadaceae bacterium | reverse complement strand
TCAAGTCATGCCGCAAACGGTCGAAGCGATTTCGCACGCCAAGAGTGCGGGCGTGCCGATGATCATCGCGATTAACAAAATCGATTTGCCGACGGCGAACATCGCCAAAGTGAAGCAAGATTTGTTGCAGCACGAAGTCGTGCTCGAAGAGTTTGGTGGTACCGTGTTGCACTCCGAGATTTCGGCGCGAAAGGGTACGGGTGTTGCCGAATTGCTTTCGCAAATCTTGTTGCAGGCGGACATCCTCGAACTTACGGCCAACCCGTCGCGTCGCGCGGTGGGTTCGGTCGTCGAAGCGCAGCTTGATCAGGGTAAAGGCCCGGTCGCAACGGTGCTGGTGCAGAACGGCACGCTGCGCGTTGGCGACGATTACATCTGCGGCATTCACTCGGGTCGCGTCCGCGCGATGCTCGATGAACGTGGCAAGCAAGTGAAAGAGGCGGGACCGGCAATTCCCGTGCAGATCCTTGGACTCACGGGCGTTCCACAAGCGGGCGATCAATTGCTCGTGGTCGATGACGCCACCGCGGCGCGCGAAATTGCACAGCGTCGTGAACGTCTCGATCGGGAAGCGAAGAGCCGACGGACGACGCGCGGTGTGGTGTCTCTCGAAGACTTCATGTCAGCGGCAAGCGCTGGACAAAAGCGTCAACTCCGTTTGATCATCAAAGCCGATCAAGGCGGTCCAGCCGAAGCGTTGGCCGACGCACTCGGTCAGCTGTCCAATCCCGAAGTGCAAGTCGAGATCTTGCATCGCGGTGTCGGTGCAATTGCGGAAACCGATATTCTGCTGGCCAAGGCGTCTGGTGCCATCATCATCGGCTTCCACGTGCGTCCCGACAACAACGCACGCGCCGCAGCCGAACGCGAAGGCGTGGATATCAAACTGTATCGCATCATCTACGAAGCAGTTGCCGACGTCAAAGCGGCGCTCGAAGGCATGCTGCGTCCGGAAGAACGCGAAGTGGTGTACGGCGAAGCGCAGGTGCGCGAAACGTTCAAGGTCGCTCGTGTCGGTACGATTGCGGGTTGCATCGTTCGCTCAGGCAACATGAATCGCAAGGGACGCGTCCGCGTCATTCGCGACGGTGTGGAGATTTATGCTGGCGGCATCGCGTCGCTCCGTCGTTTCAAGGACGACGTAAACGAAGTTAAGGAAGGGTACGAGTGCGGTATCGGTATCGAGAACTTCAACGACGTCAAAGTGGGCGACGTGTTTGAGTGCTATCGTACCGAAGAAGTGGCTCGCACCCTCGATCAGGCCTCAAAGACCTGAGGAGATACGATGGGCGATCCGCGGCGTGCTGACCGCGTCGCCGAAGCGATTCGCGAACAAGTGGCAACGTTCCTTGCGGACGGTGTCAAAGATCCGCGAATCCGTGGGTTCGTCACCGTCACCGCGGTTGACGTCACACGCGATCTTCGGCACGCGAACGTGTTTGTTAGTGTGATGGGAGATGTTGAAGCAAAGCGCGCCACCTTTGAAGGACTCGGAAGCGTGGCGTCGCACCTTCGTGCAGTGTTGGGCAAGACGCTCCGACTACGCAATGCACCGGAGATTCACTTCAAGGAAGACGAAAGCATTGCGCGCGCGTCGCGCATCGAGCTGCTGCTCGCTCAGGTGCGCACCGAGCGGGAGTCGGGCGTCGAGGAGTGATGCGCGCGTGATGGGTTTGCTGTTCGTCGACAAGCCAGCAGGGATCTCATCGCACGACGTGGTCAGCATGGTGCGCCGCGCCGCTCGGACGCGTCGCGTTGGACATGCCGGAACGCTTGACCCATTTGCGACCGGTCTGTTAGTCATCGCGGTCGGCGGCTGCACGCGCCTGCTCCCGTACATCGATGGAGAACCCAAGGTGTACGAAGCACGCGTCCGCTTTGGCTTCGAGACCAACACGGACGATGCGACCGGCACGGAGAGTCGGCGTGCGCCCCTGCCGACGAGTGACACCATCGCCAGTGCGATTGCGACACTCACCGGAGCGATGTTGCAGACGCCTCCGTCTTTCTCGGCGAAGCAGATTGACGGACAACGCGCTTATGCCGTCGCGCGCCGCGGTGGTGCGCTGGCGTTGAAACCAGTTCCAGTGCACGTGCATCAGTGGACGGTGCTCACGCAAACGCCAGAGCTGATCGACGTACGCATTACCTGCGCGGGCGGAACCTATGTGCGGGCGCTCGCGCGTGACCTTGGACGCGCGTCCAACAGCGCGGCGCACTGTGCAACATTGCGGCGAATTTCCAGTGGCAGCGCACACGTCGCGCACGCCGTCACCGTTGACGCGCTTCGAGCCGGTGCAATCGTTGACGGTGACGTGCCGCTGCGATCTCCCCTCGAATCACTTCACGATGTCGCCGTGCAACAGCTCGACGCGGATGAACAACGGCAGCTGACGTTTGGCCGGACGATCCCCGCGACGGTCGATGGGACGCGCGCGGCGCTCGTCTGCGGCACCCACGTGCTCGCGATCGCAGAGCGCGTGATTGACGCGAACGCACGTGCCGTCTGGCAACCGCGCGTGGTCATCGGCAGCGTGACGTCGTGACACGCGTGTTCGATACGCCCGGTCTCATGATTGGCGACGCTGGCGCGGTCATCACTGTTGGCACATTTGACGGTGTCCATCGCGGTCATCAAGACGTTCTCTCGCGTGTCGTCGCGCGCGCCAGCGAAACGGGACGGCCGAGTATCGTCGTGACGTTTGATCCGCATCCACTCGAAATCGTAAATCCGGCAGCGGCGCCGCCACTGCTCTCCACGTTCCACGAGAAATTGGAAATCATCGCGCAGTCGGGCGTGACATACGTGGCCGTCGTTCCGTTCACACCGACGCTCGCGTTCATGGGAGCGCAGGAGTTCGTCGATGACGTACTGCGTGAACGATTCGCCATGTCGGAGTTGTTTGTCGGACATGATCACGGTTTTGGCCGCGGTCGCATGGGTGATATCGACGTGTTGCGCACGCTGGGCATCAAGCGCGGATTCGCGGTACATGTGCTGGAACCAGTCCACACGGCGGCCGGACAGGCTATCTCCTCCACGGCAATACGACGCGCGGTCGCGGGCGGCGATTTAGCCCGCGCGGCGGACGCGCTCGGTCGACCGTACTCGGTAATGGGGAAGGTCGTCGTCGGCGATCGCAGAGGGCGCCTGTTGGGGTATCCGACTCTTAACCTCGAGACGCCTCCGCATCAAAAGCTGCTGCCTCCAGACGGAGTGTATGCGGTGCGAGTGCAAACGCCGATCGGTGCATTTGACGGCATGCTCAACCTTGGCCCGCGCCCCACGTTTGGCGACGCAGCGCGGCGCATCGAAACGCATGTCTTCGACGCGGATCACGATTGGTATGGCGCGTCCATTCGCCTCGATTTCGTCTCACGGCTGCGCGAGACACGCGCCTTTTCTGGTATGGAGGCGCTCACAGAGCAGCTTGGACGTGACGAAATACTTGCTCGCGCGGTTCTGTCCCGAGCTACCGGAACACCTTCCCGGCCCTTAAGTTAAGAGGCTTGGCATGCTTTGCGTCGAGTCCAAAAACTCGAGCGGGCAGTGCCCACTGTTCACCCCTGGCCACCGGCGTCGATGGCGAACCTGAAGTACCGCCTCCTGCTTATCGTGGGATTCCTCGCGGCATCCGCGTGGGCCCTCTATCCGCGTACAGTCGTCGAGCGCGTCAAGCGTAACGGCACGTTTGTCTATGACACCGTCACGCGCGTTCCACTGAAGCGCGGTCTCGATCTGCAGGGTGGTATGCACCTGACGCTCGAAGTCGACGAGTCCAAGCAAGCCGTCGCCAACAAATCTGAGCAGCTTGACCGTGCGCTCAAGGTTGTGCGTCAGCGCATCGACGAATTCGGCGTTGCCGAGCCCGTCGTGCAAAAAGTCGGCGATGATCGCATCATCGTCGAATTGCCGGGAATCGACGACGCACAACGTGCGCAAGAAGTCGTGCAGAAGTCGGCGTTTCTAGAGTTCCAGATCACCGACAAGACGCAAGCGATGGAAAAGGTCATGCCGCGCTTCGACGAAATTGCGCGAGCCAACGGCCTTGCCCTTGTCAATGGTGCGAAGCTCGGGGGCGACACGGCAAAGACCGTCGGTGTCTCCTCGCTGCTGACGCAAAAGACGGATTCGACCAAGAAAGACAGCACCGGCAAAACGATCGCCGATAGCGCGAAGTTGGCAGCGAAGGGGCTGTTTTCGTCAAACGTGCAAGCAGGCCAGTTGCCTGGGCAGTACATCGTGCCCGAAGCCGCCTTTGCGTCCATCGAACGGGCGCTCGCATCACCCGCGATTCAGGCGGCGATGCCGCCGGGGAAAGTAATGCGTTGGGGCGTCGATCCGCTCATCAACGGATCGCAGCATTTCTACGCGCTCTACGTCCTCGATTCACGCGCGATCATCACCGGCGAAGTGCTCACCGACGCGCGCCCCAACACTGATCCTGTCGAAGGCAACGTCGTACAGTTCACGCTGAACAATGAAGGCGCGCGTCGCTTTAAGTCTGAGACCGGCAAGCACGTCAAAGACAACATGGCAATCGTGCTCGATCAGCGCGTCGTTACAGCTCCCGTGCTCAACAGTGCGATCGGTCGGAATGGTCAGATCACGTTGGGTGGTGGCTCGCTGCAGGCAGCACAAGATCTCGCGCTGGTGTTGCGCGCCGGTGCGCTTCCTGTGCCCCTGAAAGTCGCCGATGTACGCACGATTGGCGCCAGTCTTGGTGCCGACTCGATTCACAATGGCGTGCTCGCGCTTGGTATCGCGATGGCGCTGATCATCGTGATCCTCGTCGGCTATTATCGCTTCTCGGGCGTGCTCGCCTGCGCCGCGCTCGTGCTCTATTTGATCTACACGCTCGCAATGCTCGCGGGCTTTCACGCGGTACTGACGCTCCCGGGTCTTGCCGGCTTTGTGCTTTCCATCGGTATTGCCGTCGACGCCAACGTCCTGATCTTCGAACGTATTCGGGAAGAACTCGATCACGGAAAGTCGGTGCGCCTCGCGATCGACGAAGGATTCCGTCACGCATTGAGCGCAATTATCGATACATCGGCGACAACGATTCTGTCCGGTATGGTGCTGTATCAATACGGCACTGGACCCGTTCGTGGATTTGCGGTCACGCTCGTCGCTGGCCTCGTCGCATCGCTGTTCACGGCCATCTTCGTCAGCAAGACATTCTTCCTGCTCTGGCTCAACCGCTCGCGCGGTGTCCAGACGCTGAGCATTTGAGGCCGACATGATTCGCATTTTTCACCACACCACGTTCCACTTCCTCAAACATTGGAAGTTGGCAGCGTTAATTACCGCAGCGTTCATTGCGCTGGGACTTTCGACGTACGCGATTACTGGCGGGCCGAACTACGGCATTGAATTTACCGGTGGTACGCTCATGCAGGCGCACTTCACCGCCAAACCCGACGTCGCGGTGATTCGCGAAACGCTCGATAAAGCGGGAATTGCCGGCGCCGAGATTCAGCAGTTCGGTACTGAATTCGATTACACGATTAAGGCGCGCAGTGAGAAGCAAGTGCAGGCGCAAGCGGCTGGTGCCGAAAGCGTCGCGAACACGATCTTGTCGGCGCTCACGCAAAAATTCGGAGCCGGCGCCGTGACGTTCGGTCGCACCGAAGCCATCGGACCGCGCGTGGGTGGTGAGCTGCGAAGTGGTGCGATCAGCGCCATGCTGCTCGCATCGCTGTTTACGTTGATGTATCTCGCCATTCGATTTGATTGGCGCTTTGGCTTGGCGGCCGTGCTCTCAACCGCGCACGACATCCTCGTCACGATCGCGTTTATCAAACTGTTCCACGTCGAAGTATCGCTCACGGTCGTGGCGGCAATTCTGACGCTGTTGGGTTATTCCGCCAATGACACGATCATCATCTTCGATCGCGTGCGTGAAAACCTGCGAAAGCCGCGCAAGAGTGAGTCGCTGAGCGAGTTGCTCGATCGCTCAATCAACGAGACGTTGCCACGCTCCATCATGACGCACGCCACGGTGCTGGCGGCGACGCTGGCGCTGTTGCTCGTCGCCGGCGAGATCATTCGACCGTTCGCAGTCGTCATGGCCTTCGGTGTTTTCGTCGCCACATTTTCGTCGATCTACGTCGCTGGTCCGCTGCTGATGTACATCGAATCGCGATACCCGCGAGGCGTGACCGAAGCAGCAGGGCGTGCGATGCGCGCCACCGGCAATGAGGCGACGCCCGCGGCGCCAGCAGCGCCGCGCCCGCGTGGCAACGATCGCCTTCCTTCGCGCTCATAACGAGCCGTGATGGTGTTCGCTGACAGCCATGCACATCTGGCCGACAGCGCGTTCGTAGATGATGTCGATGACGTAATTGTCAGGGCCCGCGCAGCTGGTGCGCGGGCCTTGATCTGTATCGGCGAGTCACCCACGGCCGCCCTGCGCGCGCAAGCACTTGCTGCGCGTCACGTGGGCGAGATGTTTCACACGTGCGGCGTGCATCCCTATGATGCCATGACGTGGGATGCCTCGCGTGATGCTGACGCCATCCGTGAGGCCGTCGCGCGTGGCGCTGTGGCCGTCGGAGAATGCGGACTCGATTCGACGTACGAACACGCGTCCATGGTTCAACAGCGCCATGTCCTCGAGGCGCAGTGCGAGTTGGCGGCGGAGTTACAACGGCCGCTCGTATTGCACACGCGCGGTGCTGAGACTGAAACACTCGAGTTCCTGCATCTTGCTCGCACGGCCCACGTTCGCGGCGTCCTGCATTGCTTTACGGGCTCCCATTCGCTCTTGGCCGCGGGGCTCGATGCCGGCTGGTACGTCTCATTCAGCGGAATCGTCACATTCAGCAAGTGGAGCGACGACGACGCGATTCGCCTGGTACCCAGCGATCGCCTGTTGGTCGAGTCAGACGCGCCGTACCTAGCGCCGGTACCGCACCGAGGCACGCGGAATGAACCAGCGTTCGTCGCTCGCACACTTGCCCGTATCGCGGCAGTTCGCGACACTGATCTGGAGACTCTGGGGTACCAAACGCTCGTCAATACTGCTCGATTCTTTGGGATCAGTTCACTGATCGAATCGAGCGATCCATCAGCCGACTCTCTCTAAAGCACATGTCTGTTCAAACCATTCACACGGACGCGGCTCCAAAAGCCATCGGGCCGTACGCACAAGCGGTTGTCGCCAATGGCTTCGTGTTCACCGCAGGGCAGATCCCGCTTCATCCCGAGACCATGGAAATTGTCCCCGGTGATGTAGCCGCGCAGACCGAACAGGTTCTGGCAAATCTGACGGCTGTGCTCGCGCAAGCAGGGACCAACTGGTCTCGCGTCGTGAAAACGACGGTGTTCATTCGCGACATGGCCGATTTTGCTGCGGTCAATGCGGTGTACGCCCGCGTGCTGGGGGACGCCCGACCGGCGCGGTCAACGGTCGCTGTTGCGGGACTTCCGCGCGATGTGCGTGTGGAGATCGAGGCAGTCGCCACGGTGACATGAGCACTCGGTCGTCGACGTCGCAGTGGCGGACGCGCGCAGCCGCGTTGGCCGTGCTACTATGCGTCGCGGTGTCTTCTGCGAGCGCACAACGAGGCGACTCTGCTCGCGTCGCGCCAAAGAATCCGCCGACGCTCATCCTTCGTGGCGATACGACCGTCGCGCCGTCCCTGCGCGTTCGCGCCGCATCGCGGTTGACACCGCCACTCTCGCCTGCTCGCGCATTCTTGTACTCTGCGCTGTTTCCTGGTCTCGGACAATCACGTCTCGACCGTGGAACGTCAGGCGCACTCTTCGCCGCTATCGAACTCGCGGCAGTTACGCTAGCTCGTCGGAGCGCTGCCGAACTGAAAGAGGCGCGTCGCTATGAGATCGATACGCTCCCGAGTGACTTCGTCGTGAGCGGTACGACGATCACGAAAAGCGGTGTGTTCACGAATGGGTTCACGGGCGATCTCATCAAATCACGTCAGCTTCACTTGGAAGACTGGCTCGCTGCAATTGCTTTTAATCATTTGTTCTCGGGCGCCGACGCGTTTGTTGCTGCGCAGCTGTGGGACGTCCCGGTTGTTCTGTCTGCTGTGCCGACGCGAAATGGAGCAATGGTCTTGGGCTCAGTGCGCTTCTAACTCAGCGACTCGCAATCACGCGGACGTGAGCGTGAGGCACTAGCGTGGCCGACGTCCGGCCAGAACAACGTTCCCGTCGCCCGTTCCGGTCCATACGCGCAGCTCGATGGTATCGTCGTCGATTCGTAAGAACTGTCGGTCGAGATACCAAGCGCCGGCGTTCGCATACCATCCGCGCCCCGCCTGCTGCAGCATTGGGACGTGCGAATGACCGTGAATCACGAGAGACGGTCCGTCTGTGGTTGTCAGAGAAGTCGTGCCAATCGCCAACAGTCCGCGTCCTTCGTCGCCGGCGCGCCGATGTCGACTGGTGTCCGACGAGGCAAGCGCTATACGCGACGACGTATTGGGATGTAGCCACCCAAAAGCGCGGATCGCGACCGGATGTCGGAGCACTCGGCGCAGTCGGCGATACGGCGCATCTGCACGCTCG
>JANXUN010000123.1 GCA_025356185.1 Gemmatimonadaceae bacterium | reverse complement strand
CATGCCCACTGCGGCAAACATGCGTGAACGCGTGCCGATAAATGCTGCGCCTTCACCGCCATAGCTGTGCCCGTGTACGCCGATTTTTTTCGGATCGGCGTAGCCCAACTCAATGACCTTTTTCGTCGCTGCTTCGACGGCGTCGAGCATGTCGCTGTGCGATGATCCCGTATGAAACTGCACGTCCGCGACCATTGTGATGTAACCACGACTCACGGCTTCGATCGGCATGGACCCCATGCCCGTCAAGAACGACGGCGCCGTGTAGCGATTAAGCGTCTGCGAATTTTTTTCGTAAAAGTTCACGAGCATCGGACGCTTTTCGCCCGTGACGTAATCGTCGGGGAGCGCGAGAATACCTTGCAACTTGTCACCGCGGCGCGTGACGTAGTCAAACAACACGCGATGCCCCCAGCGGTATTCCGCTTGCTGCGGATTCGCGTCAGAAATCTTTTTGCGCGCAGCGAAATTCGCGTCTGACACGAGCAAGTCGGGGAACTCGCTAAACGTTTGACGCGTCATCAGAAACACATCGGCATCGGCGGCGCGTTGCGGCGCACTAAACGCCGCGTCTTCAAACACCAGTGACGTGAGCGCCCCGTTTGCCAGTCGCGCGAAGCCGTCCTTTTTCGTGTACTCGCCGTACGATGTGAGCGTGACCGGTTTCGACAAATCGATTTCACGTAGTGCGCGTGCGCCGCGCCGCTGCGACGAGTCGACCGGCGTTGTGCGAATGTAGTGATACACAATCTTGTCGCGCACGCCGGCACCGTTGGTAAGGTTGCGCGCAGCGCCACTTGCATCGAGCGAAAGCGCCCACAGATCAAAGCGACTTTCAACAATCACCGCCGATCCATCCGCAGTGTATCCCGACACGCCGTATGGCGGATGCGGCCCCGGGTGATCGTATTCCATATCGGAGAACACGGCACCGGCCGAAACGCCGAGCGTGCGTATCGCGGCCGCGGCGAGATCGTACGCTTGCCACTTGCTATCTTTCCAGTACAGAAACGTGTTGCCGTCGGGTGAGATGCCGTTCACACTTTGGCCAGTGAGCTGGCCTTTGAACATCAGCGTGCGTTCGCCGGTTGTCGTGTTCACGCGATAAAAATCGGCGGCCGGTCGCTTGTAATCAGAGATGTACGCGCGGGTGTCTCGGCCAACCGCCCACATCCCCGTCGGCGACACTTCCAGTTCGCGCATGCTGGAATCGCTCAGCGCAATGTACTTTTGCGACGCCACATCAAAGGCGTTGCGAAACGTGCGGTTGCGATCTTGCTCGACTTGAATCATCTGCTGCGACTGAATGCGCTCGTCCTGCGTGCGCCACACGTCCACGTCGGGCACGCTGTCGGTGCTGCGACGACGCGCCGTGTCGGGCAACGCCGACTGTCCAATTACGCCAAAGTACACGCGCGCGCCGTCTTCACTCCATGACAGCGCTGCGCGATCACTGATCATGAAGCCCTTTGGAATTCCGCTCGCGGTCGTTGACGCCAACTTGGCCGTCGCGCGCGCCGACGACGTCAACGCCGCGTTCACATCGCGAATGACCATCAGTGCGTTGTCGCGCTCGCGCATCTTGTCGATGTCGCGACCTTTCAGCACCGCAATCGCATTCTGCTTGTCGTGCCAGGTGAGGCGGCTATATCGCAAACTGTCGTTGTCCAAAACACTCGTGCGCCCGCTCATCAACTCGACGACAAACAAGCCGTTGCCGTCGCGCACCGTAGCATCCACGGTGTATCCCAGCAGATCACCGCGTCGATTGAACGCCGCGTCACCCACGCTGCCCAAAAATTGCGCGCGACCGGTCGCGAGTTCGACAAGCAGTGCATCAGCACCGCGCGCGGCCGCACTGTTTGCCGCGCCTGCACCACCACCACCGAATCCTCCGGGTCCCCCGGGACCGCCGCCTCCGCCAGCACCGCCAGCGGCTCCGCCCGGTGCACCACCCGCCGCACGGCGACGCAGCAACAGGTGCGTTGACGTCGGAGAAAATGTCGCACTCTGCATATCCATCCACTGCTGCACTTTGCCAGTGGCAAGTTCACGCAACTCCCAACGACGCAGTTGTGTCTGCGGCGGCGTTGCACCACCGCGACCGGCACCTGGCGTCGCGTTTCCTGCGGGGACGGTTGTGGAAGGCGTGTTCGGTGGCGGCACAATCGCCGGCGGCGGAAGCGCCGTGCTATCGACCGCGCCACCCGCACCCCGTCCTCCGCGCGGCGTTGCTAGCGGATCCACCTGATACGCGATCCACTTGGAATCCGGAGAGAACACGGGCTGCGCGCCAAACGGAATCTCTGTCTCCTGATTCGAGCTCAGATTGCGAATGTGCAGTACCGGTTTGGCGTCAGTCGGCACGGTGTTGCTAAAACGCAATCCGTACGCGGCCCACTTGCCATCGGGCGACAGCGTCGCGTTGTCGACCGAGCGCCATTTGGTGTAGTCATCCACCGACAACACTTTCTTGCCGCCCGTTTGCGCATGCGCGCGCGAAACACCAGTCGAAACCTCGAGTGCGCCCATCGACAACAGGAAGAGCGCGACCACACGAACATGTTGCGTCATAGCTTGCACCGACAAAAAGTGTGAAAGGTGTAGGAACCACCATGCGCGCGCAGTGCGTTACAACCAACCCGCTTTGCGGAATCGCCACGCGAGCCAAACATCAACGAGCACCATCGACACCAACGACACCGGATAACCCCACTGCCATTTGAGCTCTGGCATGTGTTCAAAGTTCATTCCGTAAATACCAGCGAGTAGCGTCGGCACACCAATCAATGCGGCGTACGAGGCCAGTCGTTTCGTCACTTCGCTTTCCGCCAGCGTGATCAGCGACAAATTGACACTCGTAGCCGTCGTCACCATTTCGCGAACCGAATCGGTGTGCGCGTTCAGACGAAGCAAATGATCGTAGACGTCGCGGAAATAGTCGCCCAGCCCAACGACGACGGGCGGCACGCGCCCACCAAACAATTTCGTGGTCGCGTCTAACAGCGCGCCCGTCGAATGCTTGAGTGTGACGGCCTTGCTCTTCAGTTGATACAGCGCCTCGACATTTTTGCGCTCGCTGTTCCCCGAAAAAATCCGCGCCTCAATGTTTTCCAACTCGGTTTCCAATTGCTCGAGCAACGGAAAGTATCGATCGACGACCGCATCCATCAAGGTGTACAACACATAGCCAGGTCCAATGCGCAGCAACTCTGGCTCACGCTCGCAGCGCATCCGTACATCGGCAAAGCCCTTGGTCGTGCGATTTCGCACCGACATCACGTAATTGCGCCCGACAAACACGTCCACCTCTCCAACCTGGTACGTGTTCGACGCGTCATCAAACTCCACGGTGTGCAACACCACAAACAACGAGTCGCCGTACTCCTCAATCTTGGGACGTTGATGGCCGTGGTGCGCGTCCTCGACCGCGAGCTCGTGTAAACCAAACTCAGCGCGCCATTCTTCG
>JANXUN010000110.1 GCA_025356185.1 Gemmatimonadaceae bacterium | reverse complement strand
GTACACGGCGACCAAGGCGCACGTATCGCGCGAAGCCCAGGATGCATTTTCTGCACACTCGCATCAAAAAGCGGTTGCTGCGCAACAGAATGGGAAGTTCGCGACAGAGATTGTGCCGGTTGAGATTCCGGGTCGCAAAGGACCGACTATTGTGAACGCCGACGAAGGACCGCGCGCCGACACGACGGCCGAGTCGCTCGCAAAACTGCGTCCGGCATTTCCAACCGCGGGCGCTGACACCAGCGCGCTCACCGTGACCGCGGGCAACGCGTCGTCGCTCAACGATGGAGCGGCCGCAGTGGTGGTCACGTCCGAAGCGTACGCACGCGAACACGGACTCACGATCTTGGCGCGCATCACGGGATACGCGACGGGAGCCGTTGATCCGCGCGACCTGTTCTTTGCGCCGATTCGTGCGGTGAACAACCTGCTCGCGAAGACGAACACAACGATCGGCGACTACGACCTTATCGAAGCCAACGAAGCGTTTGCGTCGCAATCCATCGCGGACGGTGCGGGACTCGGCTGGGACGCTTCGCGCGTGAACGTGAACGGCGGTGCGATTGCACTTGGACATCCGATTGGTGCGAGCGGCGCGCGCGTACTGGTCACGCTGTTGCACGCGCTTGCCGATCGCGGTGCAACACGCGGTCTCGCGACATTGTGCTTGGGTGGCGGCGACGCGGTTGCGCTGTCGGTCGAGCGCGTGGGCTGACGCTGAGGTGTCACGCGTATCGTTCCGTAACCGCGTGTCGTGAACGCGACCACCAGCAAACGGACTGTCGTGTTCAACGCTGACGGATGGCGCACGGCTGCCGATGGGCCGCGATGGTTGTTTGCCGAGCCAGGCCGGTTACGCGCGGTGTGGCGATTGGCAACATTTGCGATTGCGGCATCGGTACTGCAACCCGTGCTTGAGTCGCTGATCGCGCCGCTGTTCGCGTTGTTGTCACGTGCGGTCGGCGAACCGATCGCGGGATACGAATGGACGATGTTATGTGCGGTGTGGGGCGCGAGTGCGTTCACGTTGCGCACGATTGATCGCGCACCGTGGGAGCGTATGGCGATGCATGTTCACGCATGGCGCACGCGTTCGCTCGTTACGGGCGTCGCGTTAGGCTCGGCGGCAATTGCGTGTACGGTGTTGCTACTGTTCGCGACACAGTCGATGCACGTCTCCGTCGTCGCGCACCGCATTGATGACATTGCCGCATCTTCGTGGAGCTCGAGCGCGGTTCGATTAGCGGTGATGCTCGCGCCAGCGGCACTGTGGGAAGAGATTGTGTTTCGCGGATACTTGTGGACCGTTGCCGTCGACGCAGGCGGCGTGCGTATCGCGCGCTGGGCGACTTCAACCGCGTTTGCGGCCATTCATATAACAAACCCGGGCGCGTCGGCGCAGTCGACGCTGTTGGTGTTTGTCGCCGGTTGGTGCTTGGGACTCGTGCGCGAGCGGACCGATAGCGTGCCCGCCGCGTGGGGCGCACACTTCCTGTGGAATTGGACTATGGCGGCCGTTGTGCACGTACCTGTGAGTGGTTGGGTGACGGAAACGCCGCGCTATAAGGCGGTGTTCACTGGACCAACGTGGTGGACCGGAGGCGGATGGGGCCCTGAAGGTGGCCTCGCCGCGCTGTTAGTGTTGAGTGCCGCAATTTGGTGGAGCATGCCGCATCGCTCCGTGCACCTTTATCGAACGGAGAGCACCTCGCAATGAGTGCTGCAGCGGAAAACGGCGGGCGTGAGCACATCGCAGTGATTGGCGCAGGTCAGATGGGGAACGGTATCGCGCATGTTTTTGCCGTGAGCGGACACCCGGTGACAATGATCGACGTCAGTGCGGATGCATTGGCCCGCGGGAAAGACACGATCGCCAAGAATCTCGACCGTCAGGTGAAGAAGAGCGCGCTGTCGGGCGACGACGCGAACGCTGCGCTCGCGCGCGTGAGCACGGCAACCTCGCTCGACGCGGTTTCGAACGCACAGCTCGTTGTGGAAGCAGCGACCGAACGCAGCGATCTCAAGTTTAAGATCTTTGAGGATCTCGATCGCCTTGCACCAACGGGCACTATCCTCGCATCCAATACGAGTTCAATCTCCATCACCGAGATCGCGGCGCGCACCAAGCGTCCCGAACTCGTCATCGGCATGCACTTCATGAATCCGGTGCCGGTGATGCAGCTCGTTGAAGTGATTCGCGGACTCGCGACCAGCGACGCCACAACCGCGCAGGTGATGTCGTTGTCGACGGCGCTCGGCAAGACGCCGGTGGAAGTGAGCGACTATCCGGGCTTTGTTGCGAATCGGATCCTGATGCCGATGATCAACGAAGCGATCTACTGTGTGATGGAAGGCGTAGGTACTCCAGAGGCGATCGACACCGTGATGAAGTTGGGGATGAATCATCCGATGGGTCCCCTCACGCTGGCCGATTTCATTGGGCTCGACACGTGTTTGGCAATCCTTGAAGTGCTCCACAAAGGTCTGGGTGATCCCAAGTACCGTCCGTGTCCGTTGCTTCGGAAGTACGTCGCCGCCGGTTGGTACGGAAAGAAGTCGGGTCGCGGATTTTACAAATACTGAGTCACACCATGTCGTTACTCGCACTCAACGAAACGCAGCGCGATATCCAGCAGGTGGCCCGCGCGTATGCGCAACGATCATTGGTGCCGCTTGCCGCCGAGCGTGATCGTGACTCGCGATTCGATCGCAGCATGGTGCGCGAGATGGCTGAG
>JANXUN010000060.1 GCA_025356185.1 Gemmatimonadaceae bacterium | reverse complement strand
CAGAGCGTCGACCCACTCGTATTAATCGTCGGTAGCGCTGAGCAGTACGGGCGCCGCGAGTCGGCGGAACCGATCGATGAGCGTGAGCCGCAGGCACCTCGCACCGTATACGCTGCCACGAAGGCGGCCCAGGAGATCCTTGCGCTGCAGCAGTGGCGCGCGGTTGGCATGCGCGTGGTTGTCGCGCGCAGCTTCAACCACAGCGGAAGCGGGCAGGAGTCGCGCTTTCTCCTTCCCGCGTTGGTTGCGCGGGCACTCGCTCTCCGAACTGCTCCAAGAGGCGCCCAATTGGCCGTCGGCAACACGACGCCCGTTCGCGATTTTCTCCATGTAGGCGATGTGGTATCTGCCTATATTTCATTGCTACATCGGGGCGTGCCGGGAGAGGTCTACAACGTCGCGAGCGGCGTCGGGCGGTCTGTGCAGCAGATCGTAGAACGCGTCGTCGCACGCACGCAAGTCGAGGCGACGATTGTCGTGGATCCAGCGCTCGTTCGACCGGTAGACGTTCCCGCGCTTGTCGGCAACGCGCACAAACTACAGCACCAGACCGGGTGGCGCGCTCTGCGCACATTCGATGACATCATCGACGATTTGATACAGCATGCCGAGACGCTCTGACCTGCACCGTATTCTCGTGATTGGCTCCGGTCCAATCGTGATTGGGCAGGCCGCCGAATTTGACTACTCGGGAACGCAGGCGACCAAGGCGCTGCGCGAAGAAGGATACGAGGTGGTGCTGGTGAACTCGAATCCGGCTACGATCATGACGGACCCCGAATTCGCCGACCGCACGTACATAGAGCCGGTCACTGCGGAGTTCGTGGAAAAGGTCATTGCACGCGAACGCCCCGACGCTGTGCTGCCCACGATGGGCGGACAGACAGCGCTCAACGTCGCGCTCGCACTGCACGACAGCGGTGTGCTCGAGAAATACGGCTGCGAATTGATTGGCGCCAATGCCCGCGCCATTCGTGTGGCCGAGGATCGCAAATTGTTTGCCGACGCGATGGAACGCATTGGCCTGACGTGCGCTGCGGGTCGGACCGTCACGACGCTCGACGAAGCAATCGTCGGCGTCGAAGAGACCGGATTTCCCGCAATCATTCGCCCGTCGTTCACGCTGGGGGGGACGGGCGGTGGCATCGCGTACAATCGCGAAGAGTTTGAGCGCATGGTGCTGCGCGGACTTGATTTATCGCCCGTACATTCGGTGTTGATTGAGCGATCGTTGTTGGGATGGAAGGAGTTTGAACTGGAAGTGATGCGCGATCATGCTGACAACGTCGTGATCGTGTGCTCGATCGAAAATCTCGATCCCATGGGCGTGCACACGGGTGATTCGATCACGGTAGCGCCGGCGATGACGCTTACCGACCGAGAATACCAAGTGATGCGCGATGCGGCGGTCGCGATCATCCGCGAAATCGGTGTCGATGCCGGCGGATGCAACATTCAGTTCGCGGTGAATCCCACCAACGGCGATCTGATAGTAATCGAAATGAATCCGCGCGTGTCGCGGTCGTCGGCGCTGGCGTCCAAGGCAACGGGGTTTCCCATCGCGCGCATCGGTGCCAAGCTCGCAGTGGGCTACACACTCGATGAAGTGCCCAACGACATCACGAAGACCACCCCGGCCAGCTTCGAGCCGGTGTTGGACTATGTGATCGTCAAGTGTCCGCGATTCGCATTTGAGAAATTCGCCGCTGCCGATCCCGGACTGACGACGCAAATGAAATCGGTCGGCGAATCGATGGCGATTGGACGCACGTTCAAGGAAGCGTTTCAGAAGGCGCTGCGCGCGCTTGAGCACGGACGGCCAGGCTGGGCGATTAGCGAGCGACTGGTTGATGATCGCCTCATCGATGATTCGAAAGAGACGCTACGCGCAGCGCTCCGTCGCCCAACGCCGGAACGCATTTTCCAAGTCAAGCGTGCGATGCAGTTGGGATTGGACACCGCGGAGTTGTACGCACTGACTGCGATCGATCCGTGGTTCTTGGATCAGCTGCGTGAGTTGATCGACGCCGAAGCCTGGTACAGCGCACTCGCAACGGTTGATGCGGATGCGATGCGGCGCATGAAGCGCATGGGTTTTTCCGACCGCCAGCTAAGCGCACTCCGCGGCGAGAGCGAACTCGCGACACGCGCGCATCGTTGGGCGCTTGGCGTGCGGCCATCGTACAAGATGATCGATACGTGCGCCGGCGAATTTCCCTCGACGACGCCATATCTGTACGGTTGTTACGACGAAGAAAACGAAGCACTCACGGAAGGTCGCCCGAAGGTCATCATTCTCGGCTCGGGTCCGAATCGTATCGGGCAGGGCGTCGAGTTCGACTATTGCTGCGTTCGCGCCGTGTTGGCGTTGCGTGAGCAGGGCTACGAAGCGATCATGGTCAACTCGAATCCGGAAACGGTGTCCACCGATTTTGATATTTCCGACAAGCTTTTCTTTGAGCCACTGACACTCGAAGACGTGTTGGAGATCGTGGAGCGTGAAAAGCCGATTGGTGTGATTGTGCAGTTGGGTGGACAGACTCCGCTCAAACTCACGCGCGCGCTCGAAGCGGCGGGTGTTCGCATACTTGGCACGTCGCCCGACTCGATTGATATCGCCGAAGATCGTCGGCGCTTTGAAAAGCTAACGCGCGAGCTTGGAATCGAGCAACCCGCGAACGGCACGGCCACGAGTGTCGATGAAGCGGTGTCTATTGCGAACGGTATTGGGTATCCGGTGCTCGTGCGTCCGTCGTATGTGTTAGGTGGGCGCGCGATGGAGATTGTCCACGACGCGGAATCGTTGCGCGATTACTTCGAGCGCGCCGCGCGTGTGAGTGAAGAGCGCCCGGTGCTGGTGGATCGATTTCTCGAAGACGCGTTTGAGGCGGACGTCGACGCATTGAGTGACGGAACCGATGTCGTGATTGGCGCCGTGATGGAGCACATCGAAAGCGCGGGCATTCACTCGGGAGATTCGGCGTGCGTACTGCCGCCGTATCTCATTCCACGCGAGGCCGTCGAACAGATGAAGGCGCACACCGTCTCGTTCGCCAAAGCGCTGGGCGTGGTCGGGTTGATTAACGTGCAGTTCGCATACAAAGACGGCGTGGTGTACGTGATTGAGGTCAATCCACGCGCATCGCGGACAGCACCGTTTGTGTCGAAAGCAATCGGTGTGTCGCTGCCATCGGTCGCAGCGCGTCTCATGTTGGGCGAGACGCTGGCGCAAGTTGGATTCACGAGTGAAATCGTGCCGCCGTATGTAAGCGTGAAAGAAGCGGTCTTTCCCTTCAACAAGTTTCGTGAGTTCGATCCGGTGCTTGGACCGGAGATGCGATCCACGGGCGAAGTCATGGGCATCGACGATGATTTCGGCACTGCGTTCCTGAAATCGCAACTTGCTGCCGACAACGCCTTGCCGCGCGAAGGTTCGGTGTTCCTGACGCTCAACGATTCGGATAAACCGCACGCCGTATCTCTTGCGAAAAAGTTCAGCGCGATGGGGTTCGCATTGTTTGCGACGAGCGGCACGGCGACGTTCCTGCGGGAACGCGGTGTCGCGGTGCAGACGGTGCTCAAAGTGCATGAAGGGAGACCGCACGGTGTCGATATGATTCTCAACGGTGATGTGCAGCTGCTTGTGAACACACCGCTGGGCAAACATGCGCAAGTTGACGACGAACGTCTGCGTCAGGCCGCGATCGCCAATCGTGTGCCGTATACCACGACGCTCTCGGCGGCAAATGCGGCATGCGAAGCGATCGCAGCGCGGCAGAGCAATGAGCCCACGGTGCGGTCGTTGCAAGAGTGGCACGAACGTCTTCCGGCAACTATCGCATGACTGCGACCACAGGCACCCCTGACGCACCGCGTGAGATGATCACGATGGCGGGCCAGGGGCACGTGGCGGCTACCGCCGTGCTTGGCGTCGGGGCGCAGGTGCACGAGTCGGCATACGTCGATGGTGGAGCGCAGATCGGTGACGGCTCGCGTGTGTGGCACTTTGCGCATGTGATGGGCGGAGCCGTGATCGGCGCGCGATGTTCTTTAGGGCAAAACGTCGTCGTGATGAATACGGTGCGCATCGGCGACAACGCGAAGATTCAAAACAACGTGTCGCTGTACGACGGGGTCGAGCTCGAAGCCGACGTGTTCTGCGGACCGTCCATGGTGTTCACCAACGTGTACAATCCGCGCAGCGCGGTATCGCGGAAGAACGAGTATCGCAAAACATTGGTGCAGCGCGGCGCGAGCATCGGCGCCAACGCGACCATCATTTGTGGTGTCACGATAGGCCGCTACGCATTTATCGGAGCGGGCGCGGTGATCAATCGCGATGTCGTGGACTATGCGCTGATGGCAGGTGTGCCGGCGCGCCGCATCGGATGGATGTCTGAAGCAGGATTTCGACTTGAATCGCTTGGCCCGTCACCCGATGATGTCACGCGGGAGCGTTTGCGGTGCCCTGGAACGAGTGCGCTGTATGAACGCGCGGGTGAAGTCGTCACGCCGATCACGCTTACCGCGAGAAATCCACTATGACTGACCGTATCATTCCGGGCGATCGCCGCATTCGTGTCGCGCTGATCGGCTGCGGCCGGATCAGTCGAAATCACTTTGAAGCGCTCTCCAAAGTGCACGATCTCGAACTCGTGGCCGTATGCGACAGCGTCGAAGTGCGCGCGCGCGAAGCGGGCGAGTCGCAACATGTGCCGTGGTTCACGAACTACGAGCAGATGCTGGCGCAGGTGCCGAGCGATGGGGTGGTGGTGGCGACGCCGTCGGGACTGCATCCGCAACACGGTATCGCCGCCGCAAAAGCCGGGCGTCATGTCATTTCCGAGAAGCCGATGGGCATTTCGCTGGCGGCCGCAGACGCGCTGGTGCAGGCGTGTGACGACAATGGCGTGCACCTGTTTGTCGTCAAGCAAAACCGCCTCAACCCACCCATCCAGTTACTCAAGCGTGCGATTGATCGCGGGCGTTTCGGCCGCATTTATATGGCTAACTGCACCGTTCGCTGGACACGTCCACAGGACTATTACGATCAGGCGCCGTGGCGCGGCACGTGGGAGTTTGACGGTGGGGCGTTCATGAATCAGGCCTCGCACTACGTCGACTTGATTCAGTGGTTGGTGGGTCCGGTTGAAAGCGTGATGGCGAAGACGGCGACCATGGCACGGCGCATTGAAGCCGAAGACTCGGGCGTGGCGATTCTCAAGTTTCGTTCTGGCGCGATCGGCACCATCGAAGTCACCATGCTCACGTTCCCGAAAAACCTCGAAGGCTCCATCACGATTCTTGGTGAGAAAGGGACTGTTAAAATCGGCGGCACGGCGGTCAACAAGGTCGAGCACTGGACATTTGCTGACTACGATGACGACGACAAGCAGATTGAGCAGGCGAACACCAATCCGCCCACCGTGTATGGGTTCGGGCACGAAGCGTACTATCGCAACGTGGTGGCGGTGTTGCGCGGCGAAGCGCACGCCGACACCGATGGACGTGCCGGTCGCAAATCACTCGAACTGATTCTTGGTATCTACGAGTCAGCGAAAACGGGTTGCGATGTTCCACTGCCACTGCGAACAGCGCGCTAACCGACTCTTTCTCACGGAATTCAAGGCATGGCTGTTCCACTGCTCGATCTGAAAGCACAGCACGCGACCATCAGGCAAGATGTTGTTGCGGCGATGATGAGCGTTGTTGACGACCAAACATTTATCCTCGGCGAAGCCGTCTCCGTACTTGAACGGCAGGTGGCCGCGCTCTCGCAGTGCACGTACGCGATTGGTTGCGCCAACGGTACCGACGCGATTCTGCTCGCGTTGCGCGCGCTGAATGTTGGTCGCGACGATGAAGTGATCACCACGCCGTTCACGTTTTTTGCGACCGCGGGCGCGATTCACAACATCGGTGCGCGCCCTGTGTTTGTGGATATCGATCCGAAAACGTTTAACATCGATCCGCACGCGATTGCCGCAGCGATTACACCACGGACGAAAGTGATCATCGCCGTCGATCTTTTTGGACAAATGGCGGCGATAGAGCAGCTCGCGGCGGTCGCGTCGAATATCCCGATTGTCGAAGATGCTGCGCAATCCATCGGCGCCAGTCGCGTCATTGACGGACGCACTGTCATGGCCGGTGAACGCGCGACGATCGGGACCTTCAGTTTTTTCCCGTCCAAGAATCTTGGCGGGTACGGCGACGGCGGTATGATGGTCACGCAATCCGATTCGCTCAATGAATCGCTGATGAAGCTGCGCGTGCATGGCGGACGGAAAACATATTTTCACGAACTGGTCGGTTTCAACAGCCGGCTCGACACGCTGCAGGCGGCGGTGTTGGCGGCGAAGTTGCCGCACCTCGAGGCGTGGAGCGCGGCCCGTCGCGCCAACGCCGCTTACTATGATCACGCGTTCGCAGAGATACCAGAGATCGTGACGCCGTATGTCGATCCCGCGAACACGTCGATCTACAATCAGTACACGATTCGTCTGCGCGACCGGGATGCGCTGCAGGCGCACCTCAAATCACACGGAATCGGCAATTCGGTTTACTATCCACTGCCGCTGCACCTGCAGCCCTGCTTCGCGTATCTCGGGTACGCGCAGGGCCAGTTCCCCGAGAGTGAACGCGCATCAAACGAAGTGATTTCTCTGCCGGTCTATCCCGAGTTAACCGCTGCACAGAAAGCAGAAGTGGTGGCCGGCGTGCGATCGTTTTTTGTTCGCTAGTACCCACGGGACTCAGGAGATATCTCGAATGAAGGCTCAACTGCTCACGAAAATTCATGATCGTAGCGCCGTGATTGGCGTTGTGGGACTCGGCTACGTCGGGCTGCCACTCGCGATGGAATTTGCGAAAGCGGGTTTCCGCGTGATCGGGTACGACATCAGCGAACGCGTTGTGGACATTCTCATGTCGGGAAAGTCGCACATTCAGGACGTCGCGGCAGCAGACATTCAGGCGATGGTGAGCAACGGACTTTTTGTGGCATCGGCCGTAGAATCACGTCTCAAAGAATGCGACGCCATCTCCATTGCCGTACCGACGCCGCTGTCGAAAACCCGCGACCCTAACATGGCGTTTGTACTGTCGGCCGCTGATGCGATTGCGCGACAGGCGCATCCAGGGATGTGCGTGGTACTGGAAAGCACCACCTACCCGGGCACAACGCGCGAACTGTTGCAGCCGCGTCTTGAAGCGATGGGGCTGGTTGTCGGACAGGATATCTTCGTCGCGTTTAGCCCCGAGCGCGTTGATCCCGGCAATCCAGTTTATCACACAAAAAACACACCAAAGGTCGTCGGCGGTATCACGCCGGCGTGTGTTGAGGTGGCGTGCGCGTTGTATCAGAGTTGCATTGATACGGTGGTGCCCGTGTCCTCCCCC
>JANXUN010000015.1 GCA_025356185.1 Gemmatimonadaceae bacterium | reverse complement strand
CTCGTGCCTGCAATGACGGTCGCGGAGAACGTGGCGCTCGGTGGCCATGGCGTGTTTAATCCGCGAGCGGCCGCCGAGCGCGTTCGCGCGCTTGCGGCCAGCGCGGGTTTAGCGCTGGATCCTGACGCGCGTGTGAGCACGCTCTCCGTCGCAGCACAGCAACGGTGTGAAATTGTCAAGGCACTCGCACGCGATGCCCGCGTCCTGATTCTCGACGAACCGACTGCGGTGTTGGCGCCGCTTGAGGCGGCGGAGCTGTTGCGGTGGCTGCGTGCTTTTGCAGACAGCGGACGCGCGGTGGTGCTCATCACCCACAAGCTGCGCGACGCGCTCGCGATCGCCGACGACATTACGGTGTTGCGACAAGGGCGCGTCGTGTTGACTGCGGGTGCGCGTGAGACGCGTGAAGAACAGCTCCGCACTGCGATGGTGGGCGCGTCGGAGCCATCACTCGGGGGAGCACCCGACGCGCAGGAGCGAGACGCGCGCCAGTCTGTTGCGTCGACGACCACCTCTGTGTTGGGACTTGCCAACGTCTCTATCACCGATGCGCGCGGAACGGTCGTGCTACGAGATGTCACGCTCGGTGTGCGCGCCGGAGAAATCGTGGGGATCGCCGCGATCGAAGGCGCCGGGCAATTTGAGTTGCTACGTGTGTTAGCCGGTCGCATGCACGCGCAACACGGTCAGGTCACGCGTCCGACGCGCACGGGCTTCGTGCCCGAAGATCGGCACCGCGATGCCTTGATGCTCGACGCGACGATCACCGAGAACGTGGCCCTGCGCGATGCCGGACAGCGACACGGGATCATGCCGTGGGCAGCACTAAACGCGTCATCGACCGCATTGCTCGCGCAATACGATGTGCGAACAGAGAGTACGCTAAGCACTGCGCGATCGCTATCTGGCGGTAACCAACAAAAGTTGGTGCTCGGTCGCGAACTCAATGATGCGCCTGACGCGCTGATCGTCGAGAATCCGTCGCGCGGACTCGATTTTCTCGCCACAGAGGCGGTGCACGCGGCGCTACGTGACGCACGCGATGTGGGCACGGCAGTTGTGATGTACTCCGGCGATCTCGATGAAGTGCTGCTGCTTGCCGATCGCGTATTCGCGCTCTGTGCGGGACGGCTCATCGAGACCACACGCGACCGCGATGTCATTGGTCGCGCGATGCTGGGGCTGCAGTGAACGCGACCGCCCAGCGTGCGGCACGTACGGCCATGGTTGGCGTCGGCGGTGCGCTCACCGCACTCGCGGTGCTCAGTGCACTGCTACTTGCAACCGGACACCCGCCTGGCCCGGCGCTCTCGGCGCTAGTCACTGGGGCTCTCGGCTCGAAATACGCGCTGTCGTCAACCATCGTGCGATCAGTCCCACTTGCTCTGAATGGATTGGCGGTGACGCTCGCGTTTCGTGCCGGTCTGCTCAACATTGGCGCTGAAGGACAGCTACTGATTGGCGCATGCGTCGCGACCGCGACAGGTGCGCTGTTGGGCCACACGTCAGCCGTCGTCGCGTTGCCGGCGATGTTGCTCGCCGCGACGATGGCTGGTGCGGCGTGGGCCTTGGTGGCCGCTGAATTGCGTCGCCGGTTTGGTGTGCTTGAAGTGATTAGCACCATCATGCTCAACTTTATCGCGGCAGAGATCACTGGTTGGTTGGTGCGCGGCCCGTTGCAAGAGCCACAACACGTCAATCCACAGTCGCTCTCGTTACCGCTCACGCAACAACTGCCGATTTTGTTCGCGGGTACGCGTATTCATCTCGCTGTTGTGCTGACTGGGTTGCTCGCGATCGCGCTGTGGTGGTGGCTGCGATCAACGGGGAGTGGTTTTCGTTTGCGCGCCGTCGGTAACAATCCGTTTGCGGCAGCGAGCGCCGGGCTGATTTCAGTACCGCGCACAACGTTGTTGGCGTTTCTGGCGAGCGGCGCACTCGCGGGGCTGTCCGGCGGCGTCGAGCTTACCGGCGTGACGTACGCGTTGTATGAAAACTTTTCACCTGGTTACGGCTACACGGCGATCGCCGTGGCGCTGTTGGCGCGGCTCAATCCGCTTGGTGTGCTCGCGACCGCGTTGTTGTTCGGCGCGCTCGAAGCGGGTGCGAGTGCTATGCAGCGTGATGCGGCCGTGCCGAGTGTGGTCGTGTCGGTCGTTGAAGCGACGCTGATTTTGTTGGTCGTGGCATTTGATCGCTGGCAGGCGCGTACGACGCGTGAGAGCAAGAAAACCACTGCACTCAAGTCGGCGTAAATGCTTTTCACGACCACAGCGCTCGACGGCTTTCTCGAAGGCACGGTGCGATCAGCGACGCCGCTCGCATTTGCCGCGTTGGGCGAATGCGTGAGCGAGCGAGCCGGTGTCATCAACATCGGTCTTGAAGGCGCGATTATCGCTGGCGCGTTGGGCGGTACCATCGCTGCTGGCGTCGCAGGCCCGGCGGTGGGTTTTGTTGCGGGCGCCGCTGCGGGGCTGTGCATTGCGGCGATCTTTGCGCTGTTTGCTGTCTGGTTGCGCGCTGATCAGATCATCACCGGCACGGCGATCACGATGTTTGCGCTCGGACTCACCGGTACGTTGTATCGTGGCATTTATGGCTCTGGTGGCGTGGCGCTCTCAACGCCGACGATCGCTGCATTTGCGATTCCTGGCTTGTCGTCGCTACCGGTTGTCGGACGCGCGCTCTTTGCGCAACCGATCGTGACATACGCGCTATATCTACTGGTTCCAGCAATTGCGTGGTGGATGGCGCGCACGCACAGTGGGCTCGCAACGCGCGCGACGGGCGAATCGCCAGAGGCGGCGATCGCTGCGGGCATTCGTCCGCGCATTGTGCAAACATCAGCCGTGCTGTTTGCAGGGGCGATGGCAGGAATCGCTGGAGCGACCTTGGTGTTGGCACAGGCTGGCACGTTCGTTGAGAACATGTCGTCTGGACGCGGATATATCGCCATTGCGATCGTGGTGCTTGGGCGTTGGCGTCCACTAACTGTAGCAGGGGCGGCACTCCTGTTTGGTGCCGCGAACACGCTGCAATCGCTGTTTCAAACGATGGGATGGCAGCAAGTTCCGTATCAGCTGTTTCTTGCGGTGCCGTACGTGCTCACACTCGTCGTGCTCGCGGGTGCGAGCGGACGTGCCGCGGCGCCGGCCGCACTTGGTAAGCGCGAGTTGACCGCGCGCTAGTCGTCCCGAACGTTTCGACCATCGCCGCACCACGCGTCTTTCCTTAGCCACTCCCCACTATGTCGGCCTTCGTTCGCGTTCCTCAGCTACTCGCTATGACGCTTAGTGCATCGTTACTCGCGAGCGCGCTCGCTTCGGCGCAGCAACCGAGCGCGGACATCGTCGCGAACGCGCGCGCGATTCATGCGAAGGTTTTTTCGGTTGATACTCACGTCGATATCAACCCGCGCAATTTTAGCGATTCGGCGCCAAACTACGCCACGGGATTGCCCAATACGCAGGTCGACTTGGTCAAGCTCGCGAAGGGCGGAATGTCCGGTGCGTTTCTCATTGTATACGTTGGACAAACACCGCGGCTCGACGACACGAGTTTCGCGCGCGCGAACGCTGACGCCATGGAAAAGTTCGATGCGATTCACCGGCTCACCGAAAAACTGGCACCGACGCGCGCCGAGCTTGCGCTCACCGCCGCCGATGCGCGTCGCATTCACGCGGCGGGCAAGCTCGCCATTTTTATCGGTGTCGAGAACGGTTTTCCGATTGGATCCGACATCACGAACGTAAAAAAGTTTTACGATCGTGGTGGCCGCTACATGTCGCTCGCGCACAACGGACATAGCCAACTGTCTGATTCGAACACCGGTGAGCGCGACAACGTGTGGTTGCATCACGGCCTTAGTGCGCTTGGCAAACAGGTCGTCACCGAGATGAACCGACTCGGCATGATGATCGACGTCTCGCATCCGTCAAAGGAATCGATGATGCAGACGCTGCAGATCACCAAGGCGCCCATTATTGCGTCACACTCTGCCGTGCGCGCGCTGTGCAATCACAGTCGCAATCTCGATGACGAGCAGCTGAAGGCGCTGGCCAAGAACGGTGGCGTGGCGCAGATCGTCGCGTTTAACAGCTACGTGAAGTGTGATCCGGCCAAAGAAGCCGCGCGCCAGGGTGCGATCGACGATTTGCGCAAAGAGTTTGGCATTACAGCAACGCGTCGCGACTCTATCACCGCGCAGATCACGGCGCTCCCCGACGCGCGGCGCAACGCGTACTTGGCGAAGCAGGAAGACATCACCGCGCGTCGCTATCCGAGCGATCCCGCGGCAACGGTCGCCGACTACGTGAATCACATCGACTACGCCGTGAAAATGATGGGGGTCGATCATGTCGGCATCGCATCAGACTTTGACGGCGGCGGCGGCGTTGACGGTTATCGCAATGCCACCGAAGCGATCAACATCACGATCGAGCTTGTGAAGCGCGGCTACACCGAAAAGGACATTGAAAAGATTTGGGGCGGCAACTTGTTGCGCGTCATGGCCGACGTTGAGAAGGTCGGGAAACAGCTGCAGGGTACCGCGCGTCGGTAGCGAACAGCGGGAACTGCCTACCACGGATTGGAACGGATTGAACAGATAGAAACGGATTTGATCTCGCCAAGCGCGCAGATCAAATCCATTCCGTTTTTTTAATCTGTTCTTATCCGGTCAATCCGCTTCAATCCGTGGTAGGCAGTTCCGTTGTTAGCTGTTCCGTGGTAAGCAGTTCCGATCTCGCCGTGCTACACCGCTTCCGACAGACTCGTAAAGTTGAAGTCTTTCGCGCGAATGGACGGCATCACGATGTCACCGCCCTGCTCTGTTCCTGCCAACCGCTCGGCGCGTCCAAGTGCTTCAATGTTGTTGAGCACGAACAACGGCGATTCGTTAAACCGAAAATTGCGCAGCGCTTTGGTGATTTTGCCGTTCTCGACCAGGAACGTGCCGTCGCGCGTTAGTCCTGTGTATAGAATCGTGCGCGGGTCGACTTGGCGCAGATACCACAAGCGCGTGACCAGAATGCCGCGCGTGGTGCCCTTGATCAGATCATCGACGGTCGCGTTCGTGCCGTCCATCTTGAACGTGGTCGGGCCACCGGTCGCGAGCTTGCCTTGCTTCTTTGCCCAAAAACGCGAGTACGTGAGCTGCTTGAGAATGCCTTTTTCGATCCACACTTGGCGACCGAGTGGCATTCCTTCAAAGTCCCACTCTTGACCGAGTAGCAGCGGGTCGGTGGGATCGGAATAAATGGTGACGCGTTCGTCGCAGATTTTTTCGCCGACTTTGTTGCCGCCGCCCTGCTTTACAAACGGGCTGCGTCCTTCGTCGGCGCTGCGCGCGTCGGCAGCGTTGGAAATGAGCTGCACCAAGTCGCCAACGGCCTGCGGCTCGAGAATGACCGTGTATCGACCGGGCTCCAATGCAACAGGGTTGCGCGATGCACGCGCTTTTTCGACCGCGCGTTCGGCGACGCGACGCGTGTCGAGTTGCGCCCAATCCGGATGATCTGCGGCGGCCCAGCCTGATCCCGTGCCGTCGGTAGTACGCACCGTGAGCGTGTAGTTCACGTTGGTGCTGCGCCGATATGCGAACATGCCCGTGCTATTGCCGATGGCGAGCGCGCCTGCGCCGTTCACGATGTAGCCGGCGGCTTTGACGTCGCCCGCTTTGCGCGCCATTTCGAGCGCGATGAGCGCGGCTTTTGCGCGATCGTCTGCCGAAAGATTCGCGGTGCTGTCGAAGTATGCGTTCACCGGCACGTACTGCTGCGAACCCAACTGCGGCATCACCTCAGGGTCGTCCGGTGAAAGCTTTGCGAGGCGTTCGCTCTGTTCGACGGCGCGCTTGATCGCTTCGTCGGACAGATCGTTGGTGGTGACCACGGCGTGCTTTGCGCCAAACGCGCTTTGAATGCCAAGCTGCGCGTCGGTGGTTGAACCGGCGGTCGTCACTTGATTGTCGGCAAACCGCAGGTTGCCCTGCATGTACGTATTCACCTGCACGTCGACGGCATCGGCTTTGGAAAGTTTGACCGCTTTCTCGACGATGGCCTGCGCTTCTGCGCGAGTGAGAATGGCGTTCGTAGACATCAGCCTTTCCTCCCCGTGTTAATCACATTCACGTTTCTAAATCGCGCCGGCGGTGAGCCGTGACTGACCGCGTTGACTTGTCCGGGTTGTCCTTTGCCGTCAAAGAAACTTCCGCCCATGGAGTAGCTGGACTTGCCGCCGATCATGTCGAGTGAGTTCCAGAAATCGGGCGTGCGAATTTGATAGGCAACGTCTTTCAATACGCCGACGATTTTGCCGCCTTTGATTTCGTGGTACGTCTGTCCACCAAACTGCGCATTAAAGCGCTGTTGATCGATCGAAAAGCTGCCGTCGCCGACGATGAGAATGCCGCGGTCGGTGGCGCTCACGAGATCGTCGATCTTGAGATCTTTTTCGCCGGGCAAGAGCGACACGTTTGGCATGCGTTGGAACTGGACGTTGTCCCATCCTTGCGCATACGCGCAGCCGTGCGAGCGCACGGGGCGCCCGTTCTTTTCGTACCACCACCGCAACCACGGCGCTTGTTCGCGCGTGGTTTGATAATCGTTCAACATGCCGTTCTTGATAATCAAGAACTCATCGGGCTTCACGCCGTCGTCGTCCCATCCAATGGTCGACAGACCGCCTTCCTGCATGCGATCGCCCTGAATGTTAAGAATCGGCGGACCGTATTTGAGTTTTCCCAACATCTTTTCCGGCGGCGCGACGAAGCTGGTGTCGGCGTAGTTTGCTTCGTAGCCCATCGCGCGATCGAGTTCGGTCGGGTGCGCAACACTCTCGTGAATCGTGAGCCACAGGTTGGACGGATCGAGCACCAAGTCGTAGCGACCAACTTCGACGGGTTTTGCCGTGAGTGCCGCGACGGCGTCCTCACCCCACTTTCCGGCGTTACCGACGAGATCATTTTTAAGCACGTACTCCCAGCCGCGCGCGGCAGGAGACACCATGTTGGAGCGATTCTGAAAATCGGTAAAATCGGCGCTGACCGCGGTGATCTGCATCGTGGGCCATGAGCGTACGACATCCTGACGTGTGGTGGTGCCGTCGGTGTTGGCGTAGTTGCGCTCGTCCTTCACAAAAAAGAAGCCGCTAAAGATGTACTTCACACCTTTGGTTTTGAGCGCAGCGGCGTTTGCGCGCAGCAGCAGGTCGGCTTTTTCTTCGATCGAGATGTCGAACGGGTCCGTGACGTACGCGCTCTTGAAATAGCCGTCGTTCACCACCGGTGACGGTAACCATTCCACCATGCGATCACGCGCGACCTTCGATGCTTTCGCGATCGCGACCGCTTCGCGCGCGGCGGTTGCGGCGCCGTCATTCGTGAGAATGCGCGTCGCGGCAAATCCCCACGTACCTGCAACCAGCGCACGCACACCAATGCCGATCGTGTCCGTGTCGACGACCTGCTGAATTTGTTGCTCGCGGGTAAACACGAAGTTTTGTCGCTGACGACTGCAACGCACGTCGGCGTACGTCGCGCCGGCGGCTTTCGCGGCGGCGAGCGCCGCTGCCATCACCTCTTTGATCGCTGGAGCATTGTAAAAGGCGTCGAGCGCTTTCGATGACGGCGCTGGCGCCGCTGAAAGCAGACTCGGAATGCCGGCAATCGCGCTGCCGGCCAACAGCGAGGCGCCGAACGCGGCGCCGCTCTGTTTCATGAAATCACGGCGGGTAGTCATGGGATCCGCAAAGTGTGAGGACAACGCATCGCACACATGATCGCTGACTCAAGCGACCAGCGTCTGTACGGTGCCACCCGCGGGGATGTTTTGATAGAGCAGAGGGGCCAACGGCACGACCAGTTGGACCGGTCGCCCCAGCCCTTACTTGAACCGCATTCCGTTTTGCGCGATCGCGCCTTTGGTTGGCACAAATGCGGGTTTGGGCGGCGGCGGCGGAGTGCGCGCCGATTTGTCCCGACCGCTGCGCGGTGCGTTCGCACCCGAACGACCAGCTGAATTCCCCTCAGGCGCTGGCTTTCCGTCCCGCACTTCGCCACCCCGTGACTCAATGCCGCCGTCTTTCCGCATTGTGAGCGCGATACGACCACGCGCGAGGTCGATGCTCTGCACCCTGACGTTTACGCGCTGACCGACCTGCACCACCTCGTTGGGATCACGCACGAATCGATCGGCCAACTGACTCACGTGCACCAAGCCGTCTTGGTGTACGCCGATGTCTACAAAGCAGCCGAACGCGACGATGTTGGTCACGACGCCTTCGAGCACCATGCCCGGTAGTAGGTCGGCAGGCTTGGTGAGATCCTCGCGAAACGCCGGTGGTTCAAACGCCGCGCGGGGATCGCGCCCCGGTTTTTTGAGTTCGCTCACAATGTCGCGCAACGTCGGCAGCCCAACGTCACTGCTCACATACTGGGTGAGTTCGATGGCGTCCACCAACATCGCATTGCCGACGAGCGCGTTCACATCCACGCCGCGCTCACGCGCCATGCGTTCAACGAGTGCGTACCGCTCCGGGTGTACCGCGCTCGCATCGAGTGGGTGACGGCCCCCGCGTACGCGCAAAAAGCCCGCGGCCTGCTCAAACGCTTTCGCACCCAGTCGCGCGACGTCTTTCAATTCGGCGCGCGCACCCATACCGCCCTTGCTGTCGCGATGCGCAACGATCGCGTGCGCGAGCCCGGGACCAATACCTGCGACGTACGCGAGCAGCGCCGCCGATGCGGTGTTCAGTTCGACGCCCACGCGATTCACACAACTCTCCACGACATCATCCAATCGCTGCTTGAGTCGTGATTGATTCACGTCGTGCTGGTACTGCCCGACACCAATCGCTTTCGGGTCGATTTTCACCAACTCCGCGAGCGGATCTTGCAAACGACGCGCAATCGACACCGCGCCGCGCAACGACACATCGAGTTCCGGAAACTCCTCGCGCGCCAAATCCGACGCCGAATACACCGATGCGCCCGCTTCATTCACAACGACAACCTGCGGACGTTCCGCGCCGTCAGCAAAATCCAATTCTCGCAGGGCGGCTTTCACTAGCGTCTCTGTTTCGCGGCTCGCGGTGCCATTGCCAATCGCGATGAGTTGCGGTGTGAAGCGCGTCACCAGTGATCGCATCGCACCCGCAAAGCGATCTTCTTGATGCAAATACACCGTATCGGTGTGTACCAGCGCACCGGTCGCGCTCACGACGGCGATTTTCACGCCGCTACGAAATCCTGGATCAAGACCCACAACGCGTTTTTCGCCAGCCGGCGGTGACAATAGCAGTTGCTCCAGATTGCGACCAAAGATCGTAATCGCTTCATCGTCGGCGCGCGTTTTGAGCTCGATGCGAATTTCGACCTCGATCGCTGGCGCCAACAACCGCTTGTATGCGTCAGCCGCAACGAGCGACAGCTGCGCCGTTGCACGCCGCGCGTCCGATACCTCGCGCGTGAGGCGCGCGGCAATGTCTTCGCTCGGCGCTTCAATGCGCCACATCAGCTCGCCCTCGGCCTCTCCGCGTCGAATGGCGAGCATCCGATGACTAGGAATCGCGCCAAGTGGTTCGCTGTAGTCGAAATAGTCTTTGAACTTGGATTCGTCGCTTCGCTTCTCCGCGAGTACTGTGCTCTTCACCACTCCTTTCGCGCGCGTAACATCGCGTACCCATCCGCGCACGATCGCATCGTCAGCGACCTGTTCGGCGAGAATGTCGCGCGCGCCTTGCAACGCGGCGTCTACCGTGGGCACGAGCATCGTTGCGTCGTCACCGTCCGTGCGCACATACGCGAGCGCCGCGGTCAGCAAAGACGCGTCGTCAGCGTCGCCCAACCACATCAGTTCGGCGAGCGGACCAAGCCCACGTTCGCGCGCGATCATGGCACGTGTCCGGCGCTTGGGTTTGAACGGTAGATACAAATCCTCGAGCGCTTGCTTGGTATCGGCGGCGCGAATGCGCGCAGCAAGCGCGGGATCAAGCTTGCCCTGTTCGTCGATACTCTTGAGAATCGCCGCACGACGCGCTTCCATCTCATGCAGGTACTCCGCGCGGTCACGCACGTCGCGCAATTGTACTTCGTCAAGTCCACCGGTGATTTCTTTGCGATAGCGCGCCACAAACGGCAGTGTTGCGCCTTCAGCAAAGAGTGCCAAGGTGCTACGCACGTACTGCGGCGCAATTGCCAACTCGGCGGCAACGCGCGCCACCAGCTCGGGTGCAAGCGGTTCAGTCATAGGCGCGGAACGTAGACAGCAGGCGACGTGATTTCTACGGCTTGACTTCGCGCCCTCACAGCACGTCGACGCATTTTGCGCCGATCTGTCAGTCGCAGCCCGCGACCGCACTCTCCCACAGCACGCGCCATCCGGTCGCTGTGCGCGTCAAAATCGCCGCGCCGAGTGCATCGCCATCGTCGCGACCAAAAAGCAGATGCACGTCGCTGCCGCGCGACGTGCGATAGGCGAGCAGCGGCTCAGCGACGACCAGCTCTTCTTCGCGCCCCGACGCGCGCTCGTGCCACGCGATCGTCCACTGCCTCGAATCTGTACCGGTTTGATCCACGACCATCACCAACCGCTCTTCTTTTGGTGAGTCTTCTTGATTCACACGTCGCGCGAGCGTAGCGACCACAAACTCCGGCGACAGCCCTTTTGTCCGCCACGCGCGCAGGACCACGAACGGGAGGCCGTGAAACGTGGCCACGGTGTCATCGCGCAATGCCGACGCCATTCGCGTCAGATCCACCACCAGTCGGGCAGAGTCTCGCGGTGAAAGTCCTTCGATGGAGTCGAGCTGAATCGCCGTTACGCGTCCCGCCAGAAACGCCGCCGTCCATGGCATCGAGGTTTGCGTACCGATCGCCAAACGTGCAACCGGCCATGCCGTACACCCCTGCTCGACGCTTGCCGCGCGCTCAATTGACAGTGTGGCCAAACCCACCTTGCCACCGCGTGCAAACAAGTCGAGCTGGCCATTTCCTCGCATCGCGCCAAGACCCGTCGTGTCGCCGACATTGAGCTCGGTGGCATCCGGGCGCAGGAGTGAACCGGCGTTTACTCCGCCGTCGACGGTAGGCAACACAAGAAACGGCCCCGCATCCGCATTCCATGCCGCCGCACCCATGCTGGGAGCGCTCGTAGGGGACAACGGTGAAGCGCCAGCCGCGCGAGCAGAATCGTTCGCGCCGCTCTTGGGCGTCGCATCGCACGCGCTGGCGACCAGAACGACTGCTGCGACGAGTCCAAACGTCGCGCGCACGCAGTTTCGGCGCGTAGCTTGCGCGCGCAAACGTTTCATAAAGCTGCTGGACTTCGAGTGGATCGACACAGACACTAATCTGTGTCAATTCCTCCCTCTTTACGAGACTCCTAATGGCGAAGAGCCCAACAGCTTCACGCGGCGTCCTCAATGCACTCGGCCTGCATCGTCCGGAGTTGCGCGCGTGGGCGATGTACGACTGGGCTATCTCGTCGATGCAGACCACGATTCAAACCGCGGTCTTTCCCATCTATTTCGTAAAAGTGGCCGCGGCAGGCATGACACCAGCCCAGACCACGCAGGCGTTGGGGTACGTGAATACGATCGCGGCAATTGTGATCGCCGTCATCGCGCCGATTCTTGGGGCTATTGCCGATTATCGCGCTGCAAAGAAACGCTTCTTGGTGGGCTTCATGCTGTTAGGCGTCACCGCGACCGCGATGATGTTTTTTATCCAAAGCGGCATGATGATGTTTGCGGCCGTGCTGTTTGTATTGTCGATCGCCGGTGCGACGGGCAGTCTGACGTTTTATGAATCCCTGCTCCCGCACATCGCAAGTGACGACGAGATGGATCGTGTCTCGACCGCAGGATACGCCGTTGGATACATCGGTGGCGGATTGTTACTCGCGCTGAATCTCGCGTGGATCAGTAATCCGGGCGCATTTGGATTACCGCACGGCGAAGGACTCACCGCGTCGCAAGCGACATTGCCGTCGCGCTTGGCGTTTTTGTCCGTCGGCATTTGGTGGTTGGTGTTTTCGATTCCACTGTTGCGGCGCGTTCCTGAACCGCCCCGCACCGTTGAGTCGGACGAAACCACAGACGCGAATCCGTTGCGCGCCGCCTTCACACGCTTGGGCGAAACGCTGCGCGAACTGCGCAGCTACAAGCAAGCCGCGCTCGCCATGCTGGCCTTCACGATTTACAACGACGGCATTCAAACGATTGTGAAGATGGCGACCGCGTTCGGCTCGGAGATTCACATTCAGCAATCCGATCTGATCACGGCGATTCTGCTGGTGCAGTTTATTGGAATTCCGTTTGCGTTTGCGTTTGGCTCGTTGGCGGGAAAGATCGGCGCGAAGACCGCCATCTTTCTGGGGCTCGTGATTTACACGGGCATCTGTATTTACGCGTACGGCATCTCGAGCGCGCGCGAATTTTATGTGTTGGCGTGTCTCGTAGGACTTGTCCAGGGTGGCACGCAAGCACTGAGTCGCTCGCTCTTCGCGAACATGGTTCCCAAGCACAAGAGCGGTGAATTCTTTGGCTTCTATTCCGTGTTCGAAAAGTTTGGCGGTATCTTCGGACCGCTCGTGTTTGCCATCGCCGTTGGACAGAGCGGCAGCAGTCGCGTGGCGATACTATGGGTGATTGCCTTCTTCGTGGTGGGTGGCACACTACTCGCGTTTGTGAACGTTCCTGAAGGCGAACGCGCGGCGCGCGCGGCAGACGCCGAGGCACGCCGGGTTACGGCGTAACGCGTGAAGTCTTAGCGAGTAATCAGGGCGTCGTCGTGCGGTGGATAGATGGGTCCACCGAGATCCCAGTGCCACGCGTCGACGCGAAGAGCTGTCCGTGGGTCGCGCAAGGGCTTGTGCTGCAATCGCGACGCTGGCATTCCGATCGCGTCGCCGTACGCCAACAAACGCGCGCGATCGGTGCTCACTAAGTGCACCATGCGTTCACCGCGCCAAACGTGCCGATGCAGCCACAAGCCGCCGTCCATCGCGTGAATCATTCCGTCTCGCCGCTTTATGAACTCGCGCGCACCGGCAGATCGATTGATCTCGAGGAGCCGCGCTTCGCGACGCGTCGCGACTGTGTCTTTGCGAATCGAAGGAAGCGCCGCCATGGTGCCATACTACGACGCGTCACGACGATTTAGCAGCCCCCGTGCAGGCCCGGCACTACTGACACTTCACCAGCCCTTCGGCCACCGCGGGTGCTACCGCGGAGGCCTGTCCGTAAAACACGGCACAGGTGATCGGGTAGGCCGAGGGATGCGTCGCCGTCGCCGACCAACCGCGCGTCGTAGACTCCACGATTGTCATCACTACACCGCTGGACGGCTTGAAGTTGAGCAGACCCATCGAGTTCGCGTACGTCTCGTTGAAGTAGAAGTAGTCTTCCTGCACCGACGAGAGGTTTTTTAGGTCGCTTTTGAGCGACGAGGCAAATGCTTTGCCCTTCGTCTCCTGAAACTTCGGGATCGCGATGGCCGCAAGAATGCCAATGATCACGACTACGATCAGTAGCTCGATCAGCGTGAACCCTCGTGCATGGCGTGACTGGGGCATACGAAACTCTCGGTAAGTGCTCAAAACGACGAGATCGGATGAGCCGATCGGCGAGGGCAACGCCCCGCTCATACCCAATGCAGTAGCAACGGCGGTGCCGCGATTGCAAAAAGTTGGTAAGCGATTGCCCTGTAATAGTTTATGAGCTCACTGGACTGCTTTCACGTGCCGAGTCGCTCTCGCACCCACCCCGATTCCGTGCAAAGTGCAAGAAAACCACAGTCGTTTGCGCGAATCGACCCGCTGCGTCAGCTCTTCGCGGCCACCCAGTCTCGGCCGAACCCCATATCGACAAGAAGCGGCACGTGCAGCTCGGCTGCGCCTTCCATCTCTCGCTTTACCAGCGTGCGCATCGCGTGCTCTTCATTGGGCGCGATTTCGAACACCAATTCGTCGTGCACCTGCAACAGCATGCGCGACGAAAGCCCCTCGCGCGCGAGCGCGCGATGCACGCGCAACATCGCCAATTTGATCAGGTCGGCCGCCGACCCTTGAATGGGCGCGTTTGCAGCGACGCGTTCGCCGAATGCACGGATGTTGTGATTGCGTTCGCGCAATTCGGGAATGTATCGGCGACGATGAAACAACGTTTCGACATACCCGCGCGCTTTCGCATCGACCACGCACTGCTCAAGAAACGCTTTCACGCCCGCAAAGCGCTCGAAGTATGTCTCGATGAACAGCTTCGCCTCGGCATTCGCGATTTTCAGCTGACGCGACAGCGCGTGCGCGCCCTGGCCGTAGATCGTGGCGAAGTTGATCGTTTTCGCTCGTGCGCGCATTTCACTGCTCACATCCGCGAGATCGACTCCAAAAATGATCGCGGCTGTTTGCTTGTGGATATCGCCACCGGCTTTGAATGCCGAGACGAACGCGGGGTCTCCCGACAAGTGCGCCAATAATCGCAGCTCGATTTGCGAGTAGTCGGCTGACAGCAGCTGCCATCCGTTTCGGGCGACGAAACCGCGGCGAATCTCGCGTCCCAGTTCCCGGCGCACTGGAATGTTTTGCAAGTTCGGATCGCTCGATGACAGTCGTCCGGTTGCGGCGACCGTTTGGTTATACGACGTATGCAATCGCTGATCGCGTGGGTTCACCATGCGCGGCAACGCATCGATGTACGTGCCTTCCAGCTTGAACAGCTCGCGATACTCCATCAGCAGCGTGGGCAGCGTGTGCCCTTCTTCGGCGAGCTCTTGCAAGACGCTCGCATCGGTGCTGGGGCCCGTCGCGGTTTTCTTTTTCACCGGCAACTGCAACTTCTCAAAGAGAATTTTGCGAAGCTGCGGATTGGAATTGATGTTGAACTCTTCACCGGCGGTCGCGTAAATCGCTTGCTCGACTTTTTCGCGTTCAGTTTTGAATCGCGTTTTGAGCGACGCGAACCAATCCAGATCGATCGCGATGCCTTCCCATTCCATGTCGCACAATGCCTCGACAAGCGGCACTTCCATATCGGCCAACAGCGCCTGCATGCCGTGGTCGGTAAGCGTCGGGTCAAAGAGCGCGCGCAATCGCATGGTCACGTCGACGTCTTCACACGAGTAATCGCGCGCGGCGTCAACGGGAACGACACTGAACGGCAGTTGCGCGCGACCTTTACCGCACAGCTGCTCGTACGCGGTCATCGTGTGACCAAGAAACTCAAACGCAAGTGAGTCGAGGCCGTGCGAGCGACGTCCCGGATCGAGCACATAGCTCGCGAGCATGGTATCGAACTCCACGCCCGCGACGCGCACACCCGCGCCGCGCAAGACGAGTGCATCGTACTTGGCGTTTTGCGCGATTTTTTTGATCGATGCATCGGCAAGCATTGCGCGCAATGGCGCAATCGCATCGCTCGCAAATGCCGGGAGGTTGACCGGTTCTGTCATGCCCGCACTGATGCGACGACCGGCGATGCCGGCGTCGCCGGAGAGCAGTGCCAGATTGCCAGCTCCGTCATCACCACGATGTGCGAACGGCAAGTAATACGCTTCGCCTGGTGCCACTGCGATCGACAATCCCACCAAGTGCGCGCGGAGAGCATCGACCGCAACCGGCGAGTCGATATCGGTGATCGTTTCGGTATCAAACGCGATGTACGGCACTTCACGGACGCGTTGCAGCAGCGCGTGCAAGGCCTCAATCGTGTCGACCGTTGTGTACGTCGCGTCCGTCAATACAGAAACGCCGCTGTCACTCGCGCGGACGGATGGAGGTGACGGTCGATCGCTCGGAATGTTTGCGCGGGCGGCGGCGCCTGCGTCGCGGTCATCCGACACGACGAGCGGCGCGGTTGCGCCACCAGCCGATGACTCATCTGCTGGTGCTGCACCAAGATCTTTGAGCATCGACGTGAACTCGAGCTCATGATACAAACGACGCAGCGTGTGCACGTCGGGCGCGCGCACGGTCAACGATGCGGGGTCGAGTGCGATCGGCACATCACAGTGAATCGTCACCAACTGTTTCGACAATCGCGCGATGTCGGCCAACTCGAGTAATGCTTCCCGCGGACGCTTTTTGGTAACCTCTGCCGCGTGTGCCAGAATGTCTTCGAGCGCGCCAAACTGATTGATCAATTCAATTGCGGTTTTTTCACCAATGCCTTTGACGCCCGGCACGTTGTCAGACGAGTCACCGACCAACGCGAGATAGTCCACCACGCGCTCGGGACTCACGCCCAATCGATCACTGCCGTTTTCGACGCCGACCCACTGTTCTTCAACACTGGCCGGTCCGCCGCGACCGGGGTTGAGCAGCCACACCCCTGGGCGCACGAGCTGTTGAAAATCTTTGTCGCCGGACACAATCACGACGTTGTAGCCCGCATCGACGCCTTTGCGTGCGAGCGTGCCGATCACATCGTCCGCTTCAAATCCCGGCACCGCCAACACCGGAATGTCATATGCCGCGAGCAGTTGTGTGGCGCGCGCCAACCCTTGATCAAAATCGGCTTGCAGTTCGTCGGTCAGCTTCTCGCGCGTCGCCTTGTAGTCGGCGTACAGCTCGTCGCGAAACGTCGCGCCCGAGTCATGCACCCACCCCAGCAGTTCGGGTTTGTGCGTGACTAGCAATCGCTTGAGAAAGTTGGCAATGCCCCACGCCACCGATGTGTTCTCGCCACGGCTGGTTTGCAGCGGTCGCGACAGCAGCGCAAAGAACGCGCGATAAATCAGCGCGTAGCCATCAATCAGGAAAAGTCGTGGCGCGACGGGTTTGACGACGTCGCTCACGACGGTGGCAACGAGAGTTTCCGACGCACGGCGTTATCAAGCTCCGCGCGCTGCGAGGGACTGAGACGCCAGCGTCCGAAACCGGTTTGATCGATGAACACGAGTTGCAACCGCAGTGCGCGATATTCCCACACCTGTTGGCGCACGCGCTGATTGGGGTCTTGCGTGCCCGAGTCGTAAATGTTTTCGGGATCGCCAAGCGCGACGTACGCCGAACCACGATCGGTCTGCCAACCGACGGGGCCATCGTCATGAAAGCGCGCGTTCGCGGTACGAATGCGCGCGAAGTAATCGCGCAATCCTTCGTGCTCGGGCGTACCGGGCACCGGGTCCGTGTCTTTCAAGAACCGACTCCACGCTTCCGATCGTTGTATCGGCGTGGCATCGCGCAACGGTTTGAGTTTTTCCGCCGTGGTGAAGTAGCGCAAATAGGTCAGCATCTCTTCGAATGTCGCGACGGGCAGATCATCGCCCAAACTCACCAGCAGTCGGGTGCGCGCCGTATCGGCGCGCCCCGCGGCGGTGACGATGATGTTCGAGATGCCAACGCCCAGTCGTGACGCCGAAATCGCGATCGTGTTGCTGCGCACGCCGAGTCGTAACGGCAACTCGAGCGTGGTCTTCCACATTTCGACGTCATTTTCGCCGAGGACGCGCACGTCGACCGATGATGGCGCCTGCGGACCGACGGCTTCGATGTACAACGGAATCATGGTGTCGATACCAAACGTCAGCA
>JANXUN010000681.1 GCA_025356185.1 Gemmatimonadaceae bacterium | reverse complement strand
CTCGCGTGCGGTACGGGGTGCGTCGATGGAGGTATCCCTGTATACGTACGGTCACTCGGACGTGTTCTTCGAACGATTCGGACACATAGCGCTTGCCGTACGTGATACATCGCGCGGAAAAGACGTCGCGTTCAATTGGGGGATATTCGATTTCAATTCATCGAATTTCGTCATGCGGTTTTTGACGGGCGACACCAAGTACCAAATGGCTGGATACGTGACGAGTGCCTTTAACGACGTCAATCGCAAGGACAATCGCAGTATTCGACAGCAAGTGCTCGCACTCACGCCTACAGAGCGCGGTGCGCTTGTTGATTTTATCAATTGGAACGCGCGCGAAGAGAACAAGTACTATCGCTACGACTACTACCGCGACAACTGCGCGACGCGCGTGCGCGATGCCCTTGATTATGTCTTGAGAGGGAAGTTGCACGCGGCACTTAACACGCCCGGCAGTGGACACACGTGGCGTGGCGAAACGGCGCGTGCGTATGGCGACATGCTGCCGCTGTACGCGGGAATTGAAATCGCGCTTGGGCGTCGCGCAGATATTCCGCTGTCGCAATGGGATGAGGAGTTTCTTCCAGAGTACATGGCGACGCACTACGCCGCCCTCGCACTGCCCGATGCACAAGGCAATCGCACGCGCTTCGTGGTACTCGACACGATGCTGTTTACGTCGACCCGCACGCCGCTGCCCGCTGCGCCACCGACACGCGTGCCGATGGCCGCAGTCATCGGATTAGCGCTGGCGGGACTGGTAGCACTGCTTGCTGATGCAAAAGGCAAGGCGCTGCGCATTGTGCTCACCATTGGCGTGGTGCTGTGGTATCTCGTTGGCGGATTACTCGGCACCGCGCTGTTGCTCGCCGCGACCGTAACGAAACACGTCGCATACATGGGCGCCAACACCACGTTGTTGGTGCTGCAGCCGCTGCTGCTGGTGGCAGCAATCATCGTTCCGATCGCGCTGTTCACACGGCGGAGCACCACGACGTCACGCGGCATCGCACTGGTGTGCGCGGCCCTCTCCGTAATCGCCGTACTCGCACAACTCGTTCCGTCGCTGCAACAGTCGAGTGGCGTCGTGCTCGCCGTCGTCGTGCCGATTCAGTGTGCGATCGCGATCGTGGTTGCCCGACTGCCTACCGCGCCGTCGTGACAGCGATCGCACATTCGGTTGCCGCGGGAATTGACGTCGGCGGCACGTTCACCGATCTCGCGGCACTCGCGTCCGACGGAACCGTGCACGCCGCAAAAGTGCTCAGCGATGCAAACGATCGCGCGGTCGGCGTGCTGGCCGTATTGCAGGCGTCCACGCTCGCGCCATCGTCGTTGGCGTACATCGCGCACGGCACCACCGTCGTCACGAACCTCCTCTTAGAGCGTCGCGGCGCACGTGTCGTCGCCTGCGCCACCGCCGGCTTTACCGACCTACTCGAATTGCGGCGGCAGGAACGCGCATCGTTGTATGACCTGAGCAAACATCACAGCGCGCCGCTCGTGACGCGCGGCGATGTGATCCCGGTGCGCGAGCGCGTGGTGCCCGAAGGCGTGTTGCTCGCACTGACCGCAGACGCCATCGACGACGTTGTACGCGCCGTAGTGGCACTCGCGCCAGAGACGGTCGCGATCACGCTGCTGCATTCGTACGCCGACCCGACGCACGAGTCGCAACTCGGCGATGCACTGCGCGCACGACTTGCGGACATACTGCCCAATTGCGATGTGGTCTGTTCGCACGCGGTGCTTCCGGAAATTCGCGAGTACGAACGCATGGCGACAACCGTCGCCGAAGCGTACGCGCGCCCCGCAGTGCGCCACTACTTGGCGAGTCTGGGCGAACGTCTTACGCTGCACGGTTATCCGTCGCCGCGTGTGATGACCTCTGCCGGTGGCACGCTGATCGCGACCGACGCTGCTGAACACGCGGCGTCGCTCGCGCTGTCTGGCCCCGCAGGCGGTGTCACGGGCGCTGCAGCGGTCGCACGTGCGCTCAATATTTCGCGCGCCCTCACGATCGACATCGGTGGCACCAGCGCCGATGTCGGACTCATTGTCGATGGTGAGCCACTCGTCGAACGTGGTGGTGACGTGGCGGGCGTTCCTATCGCACTCCCCCGCGTATTGGTCGAAGCCGTAGCCGCAGGCGGCGGCAGCATTGGCTGGATCGACGCCGGTGGTGCATTGCGCGCGGGGCCCGAAAGCGCGGGTGCATCACCGGGTCCAGCGGCGTACGGTCGAGGTGGCATACGTCCGACCATCACCGATGCGCATGTTGTGCTTGGACACATTGCACCGGGGACATGGAGCGGTGGCGTGACCATTAGCGCTCCACTCGCGAGCGAAGCGATCGGGCACCTCGCCTCTGCGTTAGCTGTGTCGAACGAACGCGCTGCAGAAGCATTGATCGCAACCGCCGACGCAACTATGGCACGTGCACTGCGACGCGTCTCAGTAGAACGCGGTGTCGATCCGCGTGATGCAGCACTCATTGCATTTGGCGGAGGTGGTCCGCTGCACGCGTGCGGTCTTGCCGAGCGCCTTGGCATGACGCGCGTCGTTGTACCACCACACGCCGGCGTGCTAAGCGCCGTCGGACTTGCCCTTGCACCTGAACGACGAGAAGCGGTGTCAAGCTTTGTGACACGTGCAGACGCGATTGATGTCTCGCTGTTGCGCGAGCGACTGGATGCAACGGCTGCGCAACTTGGCGACGTTGGCTCGCGAGCACGATGGTGGGTGCGTTCGCGATTTGAAGGGCAGGGGTACGAACTGGACGTGCCTGTGGAACCGGGAGACAGCGGCGCAGAGATCGCGTCGCGGTTTGTCGAGCGTCACGTGGCGCGCACAGGTTTCGCACTTGATCGTGGCGTGGAGTGCATCAGCATTCGCACCGCGGTTGGCGGGGATCCGTGGCCGGTGCGTTTCGCACGGCCATCACGCGATGGCGGCGTGTCAGAATCCAACGTGCCAAACGATGAAGACGACGGTCGCGCGATGACGCGAACGCTGCACGGTCCGTGTGTCGTGCGATTGCCCGATGCGACGTTGTACGTGGCGCGTGGTTGGCACGCCACCGCACTCGCGATTGGCGGATGGCTGATGGAGCGTGACGCATGACAACCGCACGAATCGTTGGACGCGCAGTACCACCGTTGGTGCCCAAGTCAGGACACGTGCGCGTGTTTGTGATCGGCGAGGCTCCCGGACCGCGCGGCGCGGACAAGAGTGGTTTTCCGTTCTTCGGTGACGCGGCGGGAAAGCACTTGTATCGGGTTCTTACGTCGCTCGACGCTGTGACGTTACCCGCCGCAGCAAACGACATCGCGTGGGACGGTGCACTGTTTAAGAGCGCAAAGCTCGTTCCTGTTGCGCGCGGAATAGCACTGGGCAACGCGTTCGATCGGTGCCCAACCGATGATGGTCAAAAATTCCGTACGCCGACGCGCGCTGAACTTGAGGGCGCCGACAACATCAAACGACTCGCCGGTGAACTATCGACGTTGTCCTCGCGTGGCCTGCGTGGGGTCGTGACGCTCGGTCGTATTGCGACGCGTACGCTCGATGCCGTGCTCACGTTCGCGCCGATGCCGCATCTGTTGCGACGGGCGGTGCCGCATCCATCGGCGCAAGGTTTGCTGTCGATGGCGCCCAACCGCGGCAAAGGTGCGCGCATGAGCGACCTGCAGGACGCGTGGATGTCGCACTGTCGTGCGCAAATACTCGACGCGGGGTTTGAGACGTGAACGCGCACAGCCGTACGCACAGCGACGAGAACGGGGATGCGCACGCCGCATCAATCATATTTGACGCGCTCGAACTCACGGTGTTTTCGCAAAGCGTTGCGATGTTGGCCGAAGAGATGGGCAGCCTGCTTGAGCGCAGCTCGATCTCGCCGAACATTCGCGAACGTCGCGATGCATCATGCGCGCTGTTTGATGCGGATGGACGAATGGTCGCACAAGCCGCGCACATTCCCGTGCATTTGGGCGCGATGCCGGAGTCGGTCGCCGCCGTTCGCGCTGCGGGCGCGGCGCCTGGTGATTGTTTCTTGCTCAACGATCCATCGCATGGCGGTTCGCACTTGCCAGATCTCACGATGGTTGAAGTCATCGCCGATCCTGCCAACGCGTCGCGGATTGTGGGCTACGCGGCCGTGCGCGCGCATCACGCCGACGTCGGCGGAATGAGTCCGGGCAGCATGCCATTTGGCGCAACGGAGCTATTTCAAGAGGGACTCATTGTTCCGCCGGTGCGCATCGAACGCGGCGGCGTCGCACAGGTCGACGTGATGCAACTCATTCTCGCAAACGTGCGCACGCCGGCCGAGCGCGAGGGTGATCTGCGCGCACAACGCGCCGCGTGTCGCGCGGGTCGAGAAGGATGGCAGGCATTGTATGCCCGCATGGGTGCGTCGCAGCTGGGGCTCGCGGTCGATGCGTTGCTGAACTACACCGAACGTCGTGTCCGCGCGAGCCTTGCGCGTTTGAATGGCGCGGCTGGCTATGCCGCCGATGCACTGGAAAGCGACGGCGTGACTGACGTCGACATTCCTGTGGTCGTAACGGTACGTGTGCACCACGACACGCTGCAACTTGACCTGACCGGCACGTCGGGCGCGGTGCGCGGCAACGTGAACGCGCCACCCGCCGTTGCGCGCGCTGCTGCGGTGTTTGTGCTACGGGTGCTGTGCGACGACGACGTGCCTGTGAACGACGGAGTTGCGCGTGCGTTACATCTCTTGATTCCCGACAATTGCGTCGCAAACGCGAAACGACCAAGCGCGGTTGCCGCCGGAAACGTAGAACTTTCGCAGCGCCTCACCGATACGTGCTTTGCGGCGCTCGCCGACGCTGCGGCATCGGTGGGCGTTCACGATCTACCGATTCCCGCTGGTGGGCAGGGGACGATGAACAACGTCACGATGGGCGCGACGGGTTGGAGCTTTTACGAAACGTTAGGTGGAGGCCAAGGCGCGAGCGCGCGTGGCGCGGGACCTGACGCCGTTCATGTGGGCATGAGCAACACGCGTAACACTCCCGTCGAATCGCTGGAGCGCGCGTATCCGCTGCGCGTTGTTGAGTACGCCGTGCGCCGCGGCAGTGGAGGCGGCGGCTTGCATCACGGCGGCGATGGTGTGATTCGGCGGTATGAAGCACGCATGGAGTGCACGGCTACGCTCCTCACCGAACGCCGACGGCTCTCACCACGCGGTGCGTACGGCGGTGCGGATGGTGTATCCGGAATCAACCGCCTGAACGACACCGTATTGCCGGCAAAGTGTCGAGTCACGTTGCACGCGGGCGATGTGCTGAGTATCGAAACACCGGGCGGCGGTGGCTGGGGCACGTAGCAGCGCCGTCGACAACACGCCAACATTACAGATCGATCGACACGCCTTCCGCCGCGCCGGCGACGCGGAGAGAACTGCCCGCTGCTGTAACCATGGCGCGACACGCGCGCACCATATCGTCAATCGCCGCGTCGCTTCGCTCGGGATGATGATGCGTAAGCAATAATTGTTGCGCGTCACACTCCATCGCAAAACGCGTCGCTTCTTCGGCTGAAGAATGACCCCACCCGGTATACCGGGCGCTTTCGTCATCGGAGTAGGTCGCGTCGTGCATCAGGAGCGGAATCCCGCGCAACGATGCAGCGAGTGCGCATCGCCACGACGTGGTCTCTCCGCCGAGCGACGTGTCGTTCGATGCGCCTAACAATTCGTTGTCAGGCGCATAGGCGAGGAGCGGACCGTGCGCATCGTCCACTCGCAACACCGAAGCACCGCCAGGATGACTGCCAGCAATGGCATGCACGAAGCAACTGCCGTCGATCGTCAGTGAGGCGCCGTATTCCAGTCCGACGACGTCCACCTGTTCGAGCACCCCATCGACATTGGGAAAAAGCGGTGCAGAGAGTTGCTGTTGAACCAATGTGCGCAGCACCTCGCGATCGACACCACCGCACGCAATCCGAATGCGATGTCGTCCGGTAATCAGTGGTGCAAAGTGCGAGAGCCCGATGACGTGGTCGCTGTGCCGATGTGTCAACACGATCGTGAGCGGCACCGATGTCGGCGGTGCGTCACTAGCGCTCGACGCATGCGTCGTCATCGACAGCGAGTTGCCAAGCAGACGCAATCCCGTTCCCGCGTCAAGCACCACACGAGCGCCGCTAACGAGCTGCACATCGATGCACGACGTGTTGCCGCCGTAGCGGGTCGTGTGTGCACCAGGACTCGGGCAGGTCCCACGTGCGCCCCACACCGTTATTCGCGCGCGGGAAGTCGGAACGCTAGCGCCACCCTCGGCGGGACTCACGCTACCACTCCAACTCAGAGCCGCGGCCGCGTGCGCGCTTCAAGCGCCGTGCGATTTGTAATCGTCACGACGCGACGGACTACTTCGATCATTCCTTTCTCTTGAAACTCGGCCATCGCGCGCGATACTGTTTCACGACTCGCACCAACCATTTGCCCAATAGTTTGATGCGTGAGCTGTTTCACCACCGCAGTCGGCGTGCCGGCTGCGGCGTGCTCGAGCAGAACCTTCGCCACGCGCCCTGGTACGTCCAGCATGACCAAGCTGCCGATCGTGCCATCGGCCAATCGCAAACGACGCGATAGCTCGACCATTAAGCCCCACGCGACGGTAGGCATCCCTTCGACCTGTCGACGGAAATCCGCGCGCCGCAGCACCAACAAGCTGGACGTTTTGGTCGACACAACGTGCGCCGAGCGTGGTCGTCCATCAATGAGCGCCAATTCCCCAAAGTGGTCGCCGACACCGAGCAAATTCAGCAGCACCTCGCGACCATCCTCGCCGATCAGCACCACCTTTACTTCGCCGGTGCGCACGACGTACAACGCGTCGCCAGGATCCCCTTCGCTGACGATCATCGCGCCTTTCGCAAAACGCTGTTCGCGCGTCAGCTCGGCGAAGCCGCGCACGGCGGCGCGCGGCAACTCGCGAAACAGAGGGACAGTGGCCAGAAAATCTGTGACGCGTTCAAGCGAAACGCTGACATTGGGCGTCGCGATGCGACGGGGCGTTGAACCGAAAGTCACCATGTGCTCCAAGGGGTCGTGAGGACCCATCAAGATACGCTCGTGGTTAAGTTACGGTGATACCCTGAAAGGGGTGGTTGCTCGGACACCGACCTGCATAATACTTGCACCGTCGCCGAGGCTGCGGTGACCGCCATCACACACCCGAATATTTCTGATGCTGAATCATCTTCGTGAGCGCACGGCAGAGGCGCTGCGCCGAGCGACCGAAGTGGAACAACTGTTGTCCGATCCCGAAACGGTCAAGGATGCGCCACGATTAGCGTCGCTTGGGCGTGAGCATCATCGGCTCGCGGAGGTCGTGATCAAAGCCAACCGATTGGCCAAAGCCGAAGCCGAGCTGGCCGAAGCGCGTGAAATGGCCAATGGCGATGACGCAGATTACGCCGCCGAAGCAAAGGCCGAAGTCGAGCGACTTGATGCAGAATGTGCGGCGCTCAACAAGGCGCTCCTGCCGCTGCTCATTCCGCGTGATCCACTCGACGATCGTCCCGCAATTTTTGAAATTCGCGCGGGAACCGGCGGCGACGAAGCGGCACTCTTTGCGGCCGATCTGCTTCGTATGTACACGCGGTACATCGAACGACGTGGTTGGCGCATTGAGGGCATCTCGCATTCCGACGGGACGCTTGGCGGCGTCAAGGAAGCGGTGTTCAAAGTGAATGGAGACGGCGCGTTCGGATTGCTGCGGTGGGAATCAGGCGTGCATCGCGTGCAGCGTGTGCCCGCGACCGAAAGCCAAGGTCGTATTCATACATCGGCCGCAACGGTGGCGGTGCTGCCCGAAGCGGAAGAGGTGGACGTGCGCATCGAGGACAAAGATTTGCGCATCGACGTGTTTCGTTCGTCAGGACCCGGCGGACAAAGCGTAAACACTACCGATTCCGCGGTGCGCATCACGCACCTTCCAACAGGGCTCGTGGTGTCGCAGCAAGATCAAAAATCGCAGCTGCAAAACAAAGCCAAGGGCATGGAAGTGCTGCGTGCGCGATTGCTCGACTTACGTCTCTCCGAACAAGAGCTCGAACGCTCGCGAATGCGCAAGTCGCAAGTATCGACAGGCGATCGCTCGGCAAAAATCCGCACGTATAATTTTCCGCAAGGACGCGTGACCGATCATCGCGTGGGCGTCACGTTGTACGATATCGATCGCGTGCTGGGTGGAGATTTGTCCGACTTTCTTGATGCGCTCTCGCTCGCGAACGCCGAAGAGAAGCTGAGTAGCTAGGGATTCGGCGATCGTGCGCGCATTGTGTGATCAGATTACCGCGCTCCTCGCTCACGCTCCGGCGTTAGACGCGGACGTACGCGCCGATGCACCCCGTGAGGCGCGGCTGTTACTCGCCGCGGTGTTACACGTTGCGCCCGGAACGATCGCGCGACGAATGCACCAACCTGTTTCGGCCGCTGAGCATGAGGCGGTGATGTCGGCAGCCAGACGCCGAGCGCGCGGTGAGCCGTTGGCCTACGCCGTCGGCACGGCGCCCTTTCGACATCTCACGTTGCAGGTGGACGCACGAGTTCTTATTCCGCGACCTGAGACCGAACAGGTGGTTGAGGTGGCTCTTCGAGAGACGGCGAGAGGCTCTGGAGGGGTTGCCGTTGACATCGGCACCGGCAGTGGGGCTATTGCCCTCGCGCTGGCCACGGAAGGCCGATTTGCGCGCGTCATAGCCACGGACATCTCAGCCGATGCGCTGGACGTAGCCGCCGCCAATGTGAAAGCCATCGCTTCGATCACGCCGATCGAGCTGCGCCTTGGCTCGGACTTCGCACCGCTTGGGCCCAGCGACTCAACGCTCGGTCCAAACGGCAGGAGCGTTCGCGCCCGTGTAATTGTCGCCAACCCTCCCTACATTGCCTATGACGAAGCCGAGGCGCTACCGGCCAGTGTCCGAAACTGGGAGCCCGCAACGGCGCTGTTTGCGCCGGATCACGGGATGGCGCGGTACGCCGCGCTGTTAGGCGGAGCGGCGGCGTATTTGGAAACCGATGGCGTACTGGTGCTTGAGATCGACGCACGTCGAGGCGCGGAAACAGCCGCGATGGCGACATCGTTCGGTTGGCATAAGGTGCGTGTGGAACGGGATCTCAGCGGTCGCGAACGCGTGCTGGTCGCGTACAAGTAAGAACTTTCTACTCCGGACCAGAGGCCCGGTACGATGCTCGAAGACAAAGCGAAAGACCTCGGCCGCACGATCGGTCAGAGCGATGAATACAAGGCCGTGAAGCGTTCAAGCGACGCGCTCAATGCTGATGCGCAAGCGACGACTGTGCTGCGTCAGATGGAAAAAATTCGCGGTGACGCGCAATCCATGATCGACCGAGGCGAAGAGCCAACGTCGGAGATGGAGCAAGCGCTCGATGCATTGCTTGGTCAGGTGCAAGGCAATCCCGCGTATCAGCAAGCGATTGCCGCGCAAGAAAACTTCGACAAGTTGATGATGCGCGTGAATCAGTGGATCGCTGACGGCATCCGCGCCGGCGCAACGAGCAGCATCATTCTCGCGTGACCGTGAGGGAAAAGCCGTCAGGGCTATTCATCGTCCTTGAGGGCAGCGAAGGCGTTGGCAAAACGACGCAGTGGCAGCGGCTTGCCGAGCGACTTGGCGCGGCGGGGCACGACGTGGTGGCCGTGCGAGAGCCCGGCGGTACCGCCGCAGGCGATGAGGTGCGTCGCGTGCTGTTGGACCCTGCGTCCGAGCTAACACCGGAGACCGAAGCACTCTTGTTCGCCGCCTCGCGCGCGCAGCTGTTGCGTACCGTGGTGCAACCAGCCGTTGTGCGCGGCGCGGTAGTGTTGGTGGACCGCTTTTTATTGTCAACGTATGCGTATCAAGGTGCAGGCAGAGGATTGCAACTCGCGGCGTTGCACGCGGTCAACCTTCTCGCGACAGGGGGATTGGTGCCAGATTTGACGCTGCTCCTCATGATGCCGCTAGACGCTGCGATGGCCCGCATGCAGGCGCGTGGCGCGACCGATCGGATGGAGCGTGCCGGACTCGATTTTCACACCCGCGTGCAACTCGCATTCAACGGCGCCGTACAGCAAGAGTGGCAGGAGCAGCATCCGGAAATCGGACCGGTAACGGCAGTGGACGCCTCGGGAACTCCCGAGGACGTGACTGAACGCTGTCTCGCGCGTTTAGCGGCGAGCTGGCCCACGCGATTCGCAGGAGTTGTGCATGGCTGAGGAGCTTCCGGACGCCCCACGCTCGACGCGCACACGAACGCGCGCGGTGTTGGCCACCGGACTGTTTGTCGGACTACTGTCGCTTGGCGGCTGGTGGGCCGGTCGCGACCTGTCTCCGACCGCTCCGCCTCCTCGTCGGTTGGGGGGAGGCGGCGCGCATCTGTTTGATCAAGTCGTCGGCGCGGTGACCATGCGCTACGTCGACTCGCTCGATGTCACGACCATTTATGACAAAGCCGTCAACGGGATGCTCAAAGAGCTCAAAGACCCGTACACGGCGTTCCTCAAGGAAGATCGGCTGCGTCGTCTCAACGAACAGATGAGCGGCACCTACACCGGTGTTGGATTGCAGATGGATGTCCGCGATGGCTGGCCGACGGTCATCGAACCCGTGACAGGAGGACCGTCGTGGCGCGCCGGAATTATTGCCGGTGATCGGCTCGTGAAAGTGGGCGGAGAAGTCACGAAAGGATGGACGCGTGACGAGGCGTCAAAGGCACTTCGCGGTCCCCCAGGTTCGACGGTTGCCTTCGACATAGAACGCGGCGATCAACGGTTGACTGTGACGGTGCAACGCGATGCGGTGCACTTGAGCGCAGTCACGCGCGTAACGCTGTTGCCAAGCATGGTCGGTTACGTCGACGTGAACGTGTTCAATCAATCGACGGCAACGGAACTCAAAGCGGCCGTCGATTCATTGATGCAAAAAGGCGCACACAGTCTCATCATCGATTTGCGCGGCAATCCCGGCGGATTGCTTGAGCAAGGCGTTGGTGTCGCCGAGCTGTTCCTCGATCCAGGACAAAGCATCGTGCAGTTGCGCGCGCGACCGGGGCAGGCGCCGCAAACCATCAGCGACACGTTCCCGCAGCGGTGGCCTACACTGCCGCTCGCCGTGCTCGTCGACAAAGGCAGCGCGAGCGCGTCAGAAATCGTCGCTGGTGCATTGCAGGATCACGATCGCGCAATTGTCGTCGGCAGTACCTCGTACGGCAAAGGCAGCGCACAAAACGTGTATCCACTCGTGTCCGGCGGCGCACTGCGTCTGACAACGGCACGCTGGTTCACGCCCGCCGGGCGCAGCATCAGCAAGCCGCGTCCGCGCGATCCGTCTGATCTGCCCGATGACTC
>JANXUN010000678.1 GCA_025356185.1 Gemmatimonadaceae bacterium | reverse complement strand
GTCACCCGCGCGGCAGTATTCGCTTGTACATCGCGGTGCGCGCTTGCTCACGGAAACGGCCAGCGCACGTCTGGCCTCACCAATGAACATTCCCTTCTCGTCACTTGGCACCGGACGAGGATACGACGCGCGCGAAGCGACGTGGAATTTTCCCGCGGTGTGGCCGGGCGGAAACTGGGGTATCGGCGACATCGTCGCGTATCAAACCAGCGCGTCGTGGGCGCTGCTTGTCGAAGCCGCACGCAATCGCGCCGGTTGGCTTGAGAGTTACGCCGCAATGGGCGATCGCGCGCTCGATGAAAAACATCCGTGGACGACGACCGCCGTTCCAACTGCGTACGTGATCCCAAAACAACAAAAAGATCCTGCGGCGCTGCAGCGCATGTTGTGGACCTTGCAACACGGCCAAGTCGAGATCTACAACAGCATTCCTGACGGCAACTATCTCGTGCCGATGAACCAACCGTTTGGCGGCTACGCGAAATCGCTGCTCGAACGGCAAAAGTATCCGAACCTGTCAGAGTATCCTGGCGGTCCGCCAAAGCGCCCGTACGATGTCACCGCGCACACGTTGCCGTTGCTGTTTGGTGTGGATGCACAAGCGCTTACCGCGCCCGGAATTGCCATGGGACCGATTGTGAAGCCTGTGCCGGAGCCGGTATATAACGTTGCGGGCTTAAGCGGCAGCAGCAAAAAGCGCATCGGCATTTACGCGAGCTACAACGCATCGATGGATGAAGGGTGGACGCGGTGGGTATTCGACGCGAACAAAATTCCGTTTACCACGGTGCACGACAAGGATGTAAAGAGCGGGAGTCTTCGCGCGAAATTTGACGTCATCATTCTCCCCGACCAGAACGCCAACCAACTGCGTCGCGGACTCAGCGCGCCGTACCCGGATTCGCTTCGCGGGGGGTTAGGCGAACTCGGTGCGGCCGCGCTGAAAGACTTTGTCACAGCCGGTGGCACGCTGCTCGCTTTTAACGCCGCCACAGAGTACGCAATCGAAGCGCTCTCACTGCCGGTGAAAAATGTTTTGAGCGGCGTGCGCAACACCGACTTCTACGCACCCGGTTCATTGCTCGCGGTTGAAATCGACAAGGCGCATCCGCTCGCGGCGATGTACACGGCGCCAACGCCGGCGGTGTGGTTCGAAGATAGTCCAACGTTCGAAATCACCGACGCAACGAAAGCCACAGCGGTCGCGCGATATCAGTCAGCCGGTGATCCAATGCTGAGCGGTTGGTTGCTCGGCGGCGCACGGCTCAACGGTAAATTCGCGATGGTCGACGCGTCGGTTGGGCAGGGGCACGCAGTATTGTACGGATTCCGCCCGCAGTATCGCGCTCAAACCAACGCTACGTGGCCGTTGATCTGGGCGGCGATTCTGCGTTAAGCGTTGCGTCGTGAAGCGTGACGACGCGACGTGTTAGTCACGCGACTCGATAATCGTTCGCGCACCCTTCGCTGCACCATCAAGCGTTTGCACTTTTCCCGACGGCCAGCGCACTTCGATTCTTGTCACACTCTCATTCGATCCAAGCCCGAAATACAACGGCAGATCGCTGTGCGACAGATATCCCGACTGGCCGTCGTTTACTTTCACGATTAACCGACCGTCAGCAAGCGTCACGGTAACGCGTGCGCCGAGTCCTTGCCGATTGGATACAGTGCCTTGCAGTCGTACGGCAAGCCAATGCACTGCATGCTTTGACGATAGATCGCTAATCAGTACCTGCGGAAAGCCGTTGAACTCGTTAGTGACGATATCCAAATCACCGTCGCCATCGACATCAAAAATCACCGCCGATCGCGTGCCCTTTGTCGCGATCATAGTCGCTTTGCCGTTCGCATCCATCGTGCAGCCGGCCTGCTTCGCCTCGGGGCTATTGCACGTTCCGCACACCTTGAGTGCGCGATCGGCGCCAGTCGGTCCGCACTGCGCCGTGAACCACGGCTGTTCCGTCGCACCGTGTAGCCGCGGTTCAATGCCAAGCGTAAACGCCGACGGAACGAATGCGCGACCGGCATCATTCAAAAACATGTCGTTCGTCGCATACGGAAACGGAAAGTTCATGCTGTTCGCGACGAACACATCATCCCATCCGTCCGCATTGATGTCGTCCACGCTTGGTCCCCACGGCCAATACGTTTCGACGCCCAGCGAGTCTGAGAGCTCCATGAACGGACGAGTGGGCCCGCGATTCGCGAAGAGCGCGTTGCCAAACATCAGGTGCGTGCGACCTGTCGGCAGCATCGTGTCCATGACATGCGTCGAGTCGGTCTTGCGCGATTTCCCCGACCAGTCGCTCGGCTCGAATGTATCGATCATGTCTGAGTGCATATCGGTGATGTACACATCCAGCATGCCATCGCCGTTGAAGTCGAACGCCTTTACGCCCATCGCACCAAACGGCGTGCGCGGAAACCATTTGTATGTCTGATCGGAAAATTTCTTTCCGCCGTCGTTGTGCCACAAATGATTCTCGCCCTGCATGTTCGTCAAATACAAATCAGGACGTCCGTCGCCGTCGACATCAAATGCCGTTGCGTCACCGTTCCAACTCTTGTCCACCAACCCCGTAGCGCGCGAGACGTCCTTAAACGTGCCGTTTCCTTCATTGTGGTACAGAATGCTGGACTCTGCGCGATCAGCATGCAGATGGCCCTGAAACGCATCGTTCACGCCAACATAGAATCCGCCTGCGCCGGTATCGTTGGTGGTGTAGCGACCAACATTCGCAACGAACAGGTCCAGTTTTCCGTCGCCGTCATAGTCAAAAAAAAGCGCACCCGATGAATGACCGCTGTAGTTGACGCCAGCGGTAATTGACACGTCGCGAAATTTGCCGTTCCCTTCGTTGTGATACAGACGATTGCCATGACGCACCGTCGTGACAAAGAGGTCAGGGCGTCCATCGTTGTCATAGTCGCCGAAGGCACACCCCACGCCGATCTGATCAACGGTCGTGAGCCCGGCGCTTGCCGTGATGTCGCTAAACTTGCCGTCGCCGAGGTTTTTCCACAGTTCGCTGGAACCGCGTTGCGATACAAAAAAGAGATCGATCCGATTGTCGCCGTCGACGTCTGCTGCGCACACTCCCGTGCCGTGATCGTAGTGCACGGCCTTGTATGTTTTGCCCGCGTCGTCCACAATCCGATTCACAAAAGTGATTCCACTCGCCTCGCGCTTGTCAGAAAAGCGAAAGTCGTGCACCACCGACGAACCCGACGCGCGCGCTCTCTCTTGATCCGCACGCGCCAGCAGCCAAGGTGGCGCGCTGTCGACGGCGTTCGCGGCAGTTGCACTGCTTGACGAGGCTGACGTGTTATCACGCGGACTGCATGCGCTCAGCGCGAACGCACTCGACAACAGCAAGAACGGCAAACGCGAAAATGAGAGTCCGCGCGAACGAATGAGTCTGATCATGACGACGTATGTGGGTGAGCGCCTGCGATTGAGAGACTGTCGATACGGTCAGTCGCGGATGGCTTCAAAAGTACCGAGTTCGCGATTCTTGCGCACGTTGTCCCACGTGAAGCAGTGGCCGTTCATCGCGAGATAGACACCGGCCGGGAGCGACTGCACAAACGAGAGCGCGCTTCCAAGGTTAAACAGTCCATCCGAACTCCCAAACGCCCACGGAACCATCGCACCAGTGATTACGATGGTTTTGCCGGGAACGTTGGCTGCGAGCTCGCGCGCCGTGTCGACCATCGTATCGGTGCCATGCGAGATCACGATCTGCCGCTCATCGCAGTCGCGGCACGCGGCGGCAATCAGGCCACGATGTACATCGGTCATGTCGAGACTGTCGATCATCATCAGCACGTCGACCGCTACCGGCAAATTACATCGTCCGCGTCGCAACATCTCCTGCACGTGCGTGTCCCGAAAGAACAAGTTGCCACGCAGTTCGTCGTACTCTTTGTCGAACGTGCCGCCGGTGACAAAGATGCGAACGGGCATGTTATTGACGGCAGGGCGCATGCGGATTGGCTGGCTTTGGTACGTCTGACTTGGGTCGCGTGGGGGCGTTCGCAATCAACATCGCGGCATCAAACACCATCTTGCTCACGCGCTGTAG
>JANXUN010000644.1 GCA_025356185.1 Gemmatimonadaceae bacterium | reverse complement strand
CTTGATGATGTCTTCGAGCATCTTCATGATCGCGACATTGTCTTCGATGCTGGTCGGTTCGCCGCTTAAGTGCGTACCAAAACCAAAGTGCTCACCCGGCACCATGACCATTTCGTTCTGCAACACGACATCGCTATCGCTGTCTGCAACACGAACCGCGACGAATTTTTTGCCCGACTTTTCCATGTAGCTGATGCGCAAACCGTTCGCGCTGGACGGCCACGCGGGATACGCATGCGATTGTCCGTCACTTCCAGTAAACGACGTAGTCGCCGTCGTTAAGTTCGGAAAATTGCGTTCAAAGCCGCCAACGTACATCAGTGCGTGTCGCATGGTCGCCCATCCAAAAAATGAACCTGCTGGTCCCGACCGGACGATCGGGCGCGCTGACCTAACTTACGCCTGGAACCGGTTCAGCGCGAACGGCGAAATGTCGAATCCGGCTTCTTGATCAGTTGCCAGGTTGGCAAGCACCTCACCCAATACGCTCGCGAACTTGAACCCGTGGCCCGAGCACGGGCTGGCCACGATCACCCGGTCATGCGTCGGATGTCGCCCAACCACAAAATGCTCGTCGGGCGAATTGGTATACATACACACGGCGCTCGATTTGAGTGGGCCATTGGCGTCGGGCATGTAGCGCGCCAAAATCTCACGCACCACGTCCACTTCATGCACGCCAACCGTGCGCTCTATGGTATTGGGGTCCACCGTCTCGCCGTAGTGATGGAGGGCGAGCTTGAGTCCGTCGCCCACATCGGGAAATCCGTACCACGCCGGCTCGTGCTCCGCATACTCGGCGATAAAAATCGGAAACACGGCTGCGGCAAACTGTTCGGCACGACGAAGCGGCTCAAACCAAAACTGTACGTTGCGCTGCACGGTGAGGGGCAGTTGCAAATCAGCGAGCAAGTCGGTGGTCCACGCGCCAACGGAAATCACCAGGGAACGCGCGCGATACTGTCCGTGCGACGTCGTAACGGTCACACCGTGTAGACCTTCGTCAAAATGTGTAACGACTTCGTTGTCGTGCATCTCGGCACCATGCGCGCGCGCAACAGAGAGGGCCGCGCCGATGCACTGTTCGGGATCCAAGATTCCAGCGCGCGGCTCCCACACGCCAATCATGTCGTCGCTGGGGTGAAACGCGGGAAATCGCCGCCGCACGTCATCGGCCGAGAGAATATCGTGTGGAAGGTGATGCAATTCCGCACTCAGCCTCGCGCCGCGCACAAGTGCACCGTCGGGTGGACCTAACATCAGACCACCCGTCTGCCGAAACAACGTCGTGTTGCTGAGATGTTCGAGCACAGCCCACCGTTCATACGCGCGCTTCACCAACGGTACATATCGCGGATCTTCAAAGTACGCTTCGCGAATAATGCGCGAATGTCCGTGTGATGAACCCATCGCGTGTGGCGGCGCGAAGCGATCGAGACCCAGTACGCGTTGGCCGCGACGTGCTAATTCGTAGGTCGTGAGGCTGCCCATCGCGCCAAGTCCGGCCACGATGACGTCATAGTCTTGTTCTGATGCGAGCGTCATAGCGTACTACGTTGAGGTGGAACGAAACCAATGCCATATCGACACAAAGATGCCGACGTCGCCGAGCAAAAGTCCGAGCCAGAACAGTTGCGGACCCGTGTGCGGATCGGTGCTATGCATACCCGCTCCCATCAGCGCGAGTCCAATTGCGCACGAGCCAAGACAGCCCAACACGTACGTCGACAGTCGACGTCTCACCCAACGCTGATCTTGACGACTCTCGTCGCGCAGCTGCGCGGCGCGCTCAGCTGCGTCGGGCTTTCGGTGCGTGATCACGTCCTACCAGATCCGAGGACGCGATGCTGCTGGTCGCACCATCACTGACGAGTCAGCGCATCCGAACGCCGCCTTAAACTCGGGCATGTTGCTGAGCGGACCGTTCACCCGCCACTTGCTCGGCGCGTGTGGATCGGCGTTCACCAGCATGCGGGCATATTCGTCGCGCGTAAGCGAACGCCATGCTTGCGCCCATCCGAGAAAAAATCGCTGTTCTGGCGTGAAGCCATCGATCTTTTCGTGCGGACCATCGCCGATCGCTTTTTTGAACGCCGCGTACGCGACAGTGAGTCCACCAAAATCGGCGATGTTTTCACCGAGCGTGAGTTTGCCATTCACGTGCGTGGTAGTGTCGACGATCTTGTAACTGTTGAACTGCATCACGACTTTGTCGGCTTCTGCCACGTATTTCGCGGCGTCGGCTTTGGCCCACCAATCTTTGAGATTGCCGTCTTTGTCGTATTGGCGTCCTTGGTCGTCAAAGCCGTGCGTCATCTCATGACCAATCACGGCACCCATCGCGCCGTAGTTGATCGCGTCATCCGCAGTGGCGTTGTAAAACGGCGGCTGCAAGATGCCGGCAGGAAACACGATTTCGTTGAGTTGCGGATTGTAGTACGCGTTGACGGTGGGTGGTGTCATCCCCCACTCGGCGCGATCAACGGGTTTCCCGATCTTATTCCAATTGCGCGCGGTTTCGAATCGTTGCGCCGCGTGACGATTGGCGAAGTGCTGTCCCGCTGTAATGTTGAGTGTCGAATAGTCGCGCCACGTGTCGGGATAGCCAATCTTTCGCGTGAACGCAGCGAGTTTGGCGAGCGCTTGCGGCTTCGTTTGCGCGCTCATCCAGTCAAGGCTATCGAGGCGCGCTTTCAACGCGTCGATGAGATTCGCCACGATTTTCACGGCGCGTGCTTTCGCTTCGGGCGGAAAGGTCTTTGCAACAAATTCTTGCCCCAGCAGTTCACCGATCGCGTTGTCAACTGACCCTGAGCAGCGCTTCCACCGCGGCAACACTTCTTTCGCACCGGTAAGCAGTTGTTCAAAGTTGAAGTTTTCGTGCACAAACGCGTAGCTCAATGCGGCCGCGTTGGCGTGTACCTCATGCCAACGCAAATACGCCTTCCAGGAGGCAAGCGGAGCGCTGGCGATCATCCCATCGAGCGCGGTGATGAATTCCGGTTGACCAACATCGATCGCTGGAACGGATGGCGCGCCTTGCACTTGATAAAACTTTGCCCACTCGATGTGCGGCGCGAGCTTCTGTAAGTCGGCGAGCGTCATCTTGTGGTAGTTCGCGACCGGGTCGCGCAACGCGACGGGTGCACGCGAGGCTTTGGCCAGCTGTGTTTCGAACTCCAGCACCGCTTTCCCTGCCGCCGCGGCTGCATCGGGTGCATCGCCGGCGAGCACCATCATCGCACTCACGTGTGCGGTAAATTTCTCGCGAATATTTTTTGTGACGGAGTCAGTGCGGAAATAGTAGTCGCGCTCGGGCAGTGTGAGACCCCCTTGACCGAGCGACACGATCATCATGGTGGCATCGCGCGGATCTTGCTCGGCACCGTTGCCAAAGGGTGTCAGTCCGTCGCTGTGCTCCAGCTGAATGAGCGCAGCGGGCAGAGCGGCGCTGGTCGCAATCGCGTTGATGCTGTCAAGCAGCGGCTTGAGCGGCGCAGCGCCGATTTTGTCGATCGTCACAGTGTCCATGCAGGCGCCGTAGTACGCGCCGACTTTCCACGCGTTCGAGCCTTCTTTCGACTTACCGCTTTTAGCGTCGGCGGCGGCCTTGTCGAGAATGTCGTGCAATACATCATTGTTGCGATCGAACAGTTCTTCGAAACCACCGTACGACGGATAGGCGGCCGGGATCTTCGTTTTTTTCAGCCAGCCACCGTTCGCGAACTGATAAAAATCAGTGCACGCCGCACATGTGGTATCGAGGTTGGTGCGATCGAGCGCGGGTGCGGCCGCTTCGGTCCCGCTTCGACAGACGTGCGGCAACAGGTGCAGCAACCGGTGCTGCAGGGGCCCGCTGCTTTCAGCCGCTAAACTCG
>JANXUN010000619.1 GCA_025356185.1 Gemmatimonadaceae bacterium | reverse complement strand
GATGCCGCGCGTGTAGCAGACGCCGCGCTTGCGCGCTGTGGTGGCGTCATCGTCATGCGCTCAGACCGTGCATCACGGGATCAAGCAGCCCAGTTGCAATCGCGTTTGCAAGGTGCATGATGTCTGGTGACGGTGCGCGGTCGCCGTTTTGTCGCACAACGACAGAGCGAATAAGCGTATGCGCGTGTTCGACCGACCCGCTGCTGCGCAGTGGTCGTCGATATTCGATCCCTTCAGCGGCGGCGATCAACTCAATCGCCAACACGTGACGGAGATTGCGAATAGAACGACGTAATTTCACGGCCGCCGCCATCGCCATCGGCACCACGTCCTCTTTGTTGCCGTCGGTTGGAATGGAGTCTACGCTCGCCGGATGCGCCAACGTTTTGTTTTCGCTCGCCAGTGCCGCCGCGGTGACTTGCGACATCATGAATCCTGATTCGAGGCCAGGAGACGCCGCGAGAAATGGCGGTAGCCCTTGATTGAAATCGGGATGGACGAGTCGATCGGTTCTTCGCTCACTCACGACCGCGAGATTCGCGCTGACGATCGCGAGAAAATCGCTGCACATGCCGACGGCCTGTCCGTGAAAATTGCCGCCGCTGAGTAGCTCGCCGGTTTCGAGCACCAGCGGATTATCAGTCGCCGCATTGAGTTCGCGATTCACGATGCCGAGTGCAAACTGGATGGCTTCCCACGCCGGTCCATGCACTTGCGGCACGCATCGCAACGCGTACGCGTCCTGCACGCGCGGATCGCCGTGGCGATGCGATTCGCGAATGGCGCTATCTGCGAGCAACGCGCGCAATATGGATGCGGACTTCTTCTGTCCGTCCTGACCTCGGGCATCTTGAATGCGCGCATCAAACGCGTCAGGCGTTCCAAGCAGCGCCTCCAAGCTCATGGCCGTTGCAATGTGCGCGACACCCCACAGTCGTTCCAACTCGGCCGCCGCGAGCGCCGCAACCGCCGTGTGGGCTTGCGTGCCGTTGATGAGTGCCAGCCCTTCTTTTGCTTGCAGCACAACTGCTGTGAGCCCTGCCGACGACAATAACGACGCCGACGGAGCCTGCGCACCGCGATAGTTGGCGGTGCCTTCACCAATCAGCGCGAGCGCTAAATGCGCGAGAGGTGCTAAGTCACCGCTCGCGCCGACACTGCCCTGTTCTGGCACGTGCGGCCACACACCCGCATTAAGCATTGCCAGTAGGGCGTCAACGACTTCGGCACGCGCACCCGCGAAACCCGTCGCGAGCACATTCGCGCGCAGCAACATCATCGCGCGCACTTCGCGTTCGGGGAGCGCGTCGCCGACACCCGCTGCGTGACTGCGTACCAGATTGCGTTGCAGCGCCGCGAGTTGATCATTGGGTATCGTGACTTCGGACAGCTTCCCAAAACCCGTGTTGACACCGTAGACGGGCACACCGGTCGTTACCGCGCGATCGACCACCGCGCGAGTCACGTGCATGCGCTGGCGCGCCTCGTCCGACAGTGACACTGGCTGTCGGTGATCGGCGACCGCCGCCACATCAGCGATCGACAGGTCGCGCCCGTTCAGTTGCACCATACCAACTCCCGCCGCGCACGGCTGAAAGACCGTCTAGAACGAGCTCGACCGGTATGTCTGTCGGTCGTAATTGAACTTGAGTTCCGGCTGCGCCTTGAGCGCGATGAAAAAGTTAAACGCGAAGTTGCCGTTAGGTGTCTGCGAGAATGAAAACACCGCATTCCAATCGTGCATTTCGCGTTGGAGGCCAATCTGCTGCGACGCAAAACGGGCGCGCGTCACGTCGTACTGGGTCGACCACTGGGCGCCCCACTTTGGCGTGATGTTAAACGTCATCGATGCCGTAATATTTTGCGTCGGCGGCGAAATAAAGATCGGTGCGCCAATCGCGCTTTGCCCCGACGTGAGTCCCGTCGCGGGCGCGTTTTGCGCATCGATCACGCACTGATCGTATATGGCCAAGCCGAGCACCTTGCGCGACGCACACAGCAGTGTGGGGTCGTTTAGAATCTGCGTGCCGCCGCGCGGCGGTCGCTGACGCGCTGCGTTGTATTGCAAGTTGAGCGTCCAGCCTTGACCATTACCGCCGGCAAGCGACAGCGGCGCGCCACGCGAGTTTGAGCCCGCCGCGTTCATCCCTCGATTCTGCTCACCGGCAGCGCCAACGGCACTCCCACCGCGTCGCATTGTTGATCCGTCGGTGTCGATGTCGCCACTGAGGCCCAATAGCCGACCTAACATGGCGACGATCGCCGATTGTCCATTCATGCTAAACGATACACCGACATCGGTACGGTACGGATTAAACGTCGCCGTGTCGGAGAGTGGGTCGCCTTGGAATAGCTCGTATCCGGCCCGGAAATCCAGTCCAGGCAACAGATCCGTTCGCGCAGAAATCGAAAACGTCCGATCGGTGAATCCCTTGCCGGTCGAGTCGGCGCGCACCTTGTCGTACGTCAGCGGCGAAAAATTGAGCGACAGCAGTCGCACTTTCTTTCCGCTTTCCGGATTCGAATCTGACTCCGCCTTGAGCTTCGCCTCAAAGACGGTCGACAAGTTGAGCGTTACGCGATTCTGCGCCAGCGATCCTAAATATCCAACACGTGTGCGCCCAAGCGCCGCGAGATATTCGTCTGAAACCTCAGCGCTCTTGGAGTAGCTAAAGGATAGACTCGGCGAGATGGTTTGACGGATCTTCGCCACTAGGCCCAATCCAGGCAAAAACCCGTAGAACGTCGGTGACACGCCTATCGCGTAGCTCACTCGCTTGCCTTGTTGCACCCAGCGGCCTCCACTCCGCTCCGTGCGCACCAAGTAGCCCGACGCCGGATCAATATTGGACACCTGAATGGACGGCGCGACGTTCCACGTGCCCTGCAAAAAGTGCGGCAGTCCAAACGATGTGGTCCAGTCGGCATTCGTTTCAAATGTTTTGGCATAGATGCGAGTGACGCGCTGCGACGTATCACGCACGCCAATCACTTCGCGTTGCTCGGGATAGTTGCGATAGGTCTCGTTGATCGAGAACGCGTTTTGCCAGACGAAATCACCAATCTTGATCGGGGTGTCGAACCCCGCTTGCATCGTGCGGCGATCTGCGCGGAAGCGTGTGCTATCAATACCGCCCGTTCCGTTCGTGTTGTACACGTACGGAAACTGCAGTCCCTGATCGATCTTGTCGGTCTTCGCGACGGACATGCGAAACGCAGGCGTCCAGCTGAATCGATCGTTGCCCAGACTTCCCGTTGAGACACTGAGCGAAGGGAAATTCATCTCGACCTGACTGCGCCCCGGATACTGCGTCCGATTGCCACCCAGATTAATGAGTGCGGGCCCGATCTTTGTTTGGTACGTGAGGTCGGATCGAATCGTCGCGTTGGCGGAAACGGGATTGATCGTGGTTGCGCGCTGAATCTGCGTGTTTTGCACCAAGTTGAGTCGCAATGTCAGACGCGTCAGCTTGGAGAAGTCTTGATTGTGATTCCACGTAATCGACGTGTTGGAGTTGCCGGTGCTTTGCGCCAGATACGAGACCGCGGTTTCACCCGTGATAAAGCGGTTGAGCCACTTGTATCGGTATTCGACGTTACTGCGTACAAACCCCGGATCGTTGAGCGACCCGCGCGCACTACTGCGCCAATCGAACGATGCTTCGGCGTTCATGTAGTCGTTGATCGCAAAGAAGTAGCCCATGTTCGTCACACTGCGTCTATACGACGGACTGTTGCGAAAGAGCTCTGCAATACCAAAGTTGGGCGTGAGCATGCCGCTGCGACGTCCCGTGCGCACGTCTTGAAAAAAGAACGGGATCCAAAAGACCGGCACTTCGCCGATGTACAGCACGCCAGGACGCGCGACCATCACGTTTTCCGACACGAACTTGATGTCTTTCGTCGTGAAGTGAAAATGTGGAACGGAGTCTGCGCAGTACGTGAACGAACCGTCGGATGCAAAAACGATGTGTCGTCCTTGCACGAGTGTGTCCGTAAAAATCGATCCGCGCTTGGCCGTGAGATACAACCGTTGACCCGTTTCAACGGACGTCGAGAATTCGCCCATCTGTCCAGACTTCGCTTCTAAGTCGTAGTCAATGAGGTGACGCGCGACGAGGTCTTCGGCATCTTTTTTTGTGGGATCACGCAGCCACACCGTGTCGCCAGTCGCGAGCACGCGCTTGGTCGAATCGTTATACGAAATCGAATCACCGACCAACATCGTTTCGTCTCGGCGCACGGCCGAGGGCTTTCCGCGCAATTTGAGAATTTTCGACTTCGCGTCAAAGCGGATCGTCGATCCCTGATACTGTACCTGACGGTAGCCCTTGCGACTTGCCAGTTCGCGCATCACCGAATCGGCGGGGTCCCAATCAAAGCGCAGCTCGGGTTTGGGCTTGAGGCTATCGGGCTTGAGGGGCACGCCCGTGGGCGGCCTTACCGGGGGCTGTATGACCGGAATCGCCTGCGCGCTGACGGCGGCGAGTGGCGCACCAAGAACGATCGCCGCGAGAGCCCATCTCGCTGATCGCATCACCTCGCGCCAGGAGATACGTACACGATCGCTCACGTCGACTCGAGCGCGCTGTTGGCCTCACGTTTGGCGCGCTTGGAATAGACCACGCGCGACAGCACAATTGAGAGCTCATACAAAAAGTACAGTGGCGCCGTGAGCAAAAAGAGCGACCACGGATCTTGCCCGGGCGTGATGAGTGCGGCGGCCACAAGGCATCCAACAAACGCGTGACGGCGATATTTCGCGAGGAATCGCGGATTGACGATGCCGAACACCGACAAGATCAAAATGACGATCGGCATTTCAAACACCGCGCCAAACGCGAGGCACATGGCCATCACGAATCCGAAATATTCGTGCACCGTCGGTTTGATTTCGACGGCGGCGCTCTGAAAACCAAACAAAAACTGGAACGTGACTGGCAGGACAAACACGTACGCCAAGACCATGCCTGCAAGGAACAACAGTGCGGCGCCTACCAGCGTGGGGATGACAATCTTTTTTTCGTGACCGTATAGCGCGGGTGACAAAAATCCCCAGATCTGCCACACGATGACCGGCGACGCGGCGATGAGACCCAGCGCGATCGACGCGTTCATGACGATGTCAAACAGGTCGCTGGGATGCGTCACCATCAACTTGCTTTGCAGATACGGCTGCACCGGGCGCGACAGCAGCGCGACGATGTCAATCTGCTTGGTAAACAGCAACGTGAATGCGATGCCCACACCGATCGCAATCGCCAGCGCCATCTTAAACAATCGCCAGCGTAGTTCCTCGAGGTGGTCGAGGAACGGCATCTCCGCCTGATTAATTGCAGCCATCGAATTCAAACATCCTGGACGATGCGCGCGATCGTCAGCGTATGGTCTTCAGCAAATCGGCGGCCGGATCGGCTTCCACGCTCTTGGGGTAGCGGCTGATGATCTCGTTGCAGTACTTACGTGCATCGGCGTTGTTGCCAGCTTGCAGCGCCATTGTCGCGCGCTTGTACAGCGCCGACGGTGCTTCCTGCGTTTCGGGGTATTTTGTCACGACGGCTGCATACGCCACGTCAGCGGCTGCGTAGTTCTTTTCGCTGTAAAATGTTTGCGCGATATTCAGTTGTGCCTTGGACGCGTACTCGCTGTTCGGATAGGTTGACAGGAGTGTCTGGAATTCCGACCGCGCCGTGGACGTGCTGCCGCGACGCTGCTGAGCCATCCCGTTCGTGTACAGCTGCGCTGCGCCCGGCTGCTTCGACGACGTATCAACTGGCGGCTGTGGTAAAACCGGCGCGTTGGGATTTACAGACCCGGGCGGTACACTGCCGGGCGCACCTATGACCGGCGTAGTTATCGGCGCCGTTTGCGTCGCTGCAAGAGCGTTGGTGCGCGACTCCAACTCCGCCGCTGTCTTCACAAACGAGCGCTGCAACTGCTGAATCGAGAGATTCACCTGCTGCATTTGCTCTTTCACGTCACGCAATTCACCACGCACATCGCCCGCCGAGCCAACCGTGCGCTTGCTGATTTCCTTAAGCGAGTCTCCCGCAGCGGCCAGCATCTGAGTTGCCTGCACGAGCAGCGCTTTCTGCGCGGTGTCGTTGCGCATCATTTGCGTGCGCAGTGACGCGATGTCTGCCTGCACCATCACCACATCATTTCGCGTCGCAAAGCATGCGCTCGTGGCGACGAGCGCCGCGAGCGGAAACAG
>JANXUN010000581.1 GCA_025356185.1 Gemmatimonadaceae bacterium | reverse complement strand
AGGCATTCCGTCCGCACGTGATCGACATGTTTGAACCGCAGCGTCACCCCGATGTATTCCCGTATCCTGGTTCGCCGCCAACGCCACCGTACGACAACGCGGGGTGGACGCTCGCGTTTCAGATGGGCGTGCAGTTTGATCGCGTGCTCGATGAATATACCGGTTCGTTCGAAACGATTCCCGACTGGAATCTCGCGCCGCGCGCGGGAGACCTCGTTTTTGTGAAGGGCGTATCGGCCTTTGTATTGTCGAACGCGACGAACAATGCGTTCACCGCGGCGAATCGGCTTGTCGCGGCGGGCGAGAACGTTGCGCGACTCACGACGCCGCTCACGGTGAACGGACAGACGTTTGGTGCGGGGTCGCTCTTTATCACCTCGCGCAACGCAACCCTCAAAGCGGTCGCCAATATCGCGCAAACACTTGGCATCAACGTGGACGGTATAAAGGCGAGCGTTCCGAACGATGCCGTGAAATTGCGCGCGCCGCGCGTGGGACTGTGGGATACGTACGGCGGCTCGATGACTTCTGGGTGGACGCGATGGATTCTCGAACAGTTTGAATTTCCATTCACACGCGTATTCGCACCAGCGCTCGACGCCGGAGCACTGAACGCATCATACGACGTACTCGTGTTTCCGTCGGGCGCGATTCCCGGCGATCGTGGTGGTCGCGGCGGCGGTGGTGGCGCACCCGCCGAAGCGATGCCGGCGAACTTGCCCGCCGAGTATGCCGGGCAAGTGGGTCGCATCACGCCAGACAAAACGATCCCCAAGTTGCGCGAGTTTGTTGAGAACGGCGGAACGATTGTCGCGATTGGTTCGTCGGCCGCGAACATCATTACCGCATTCAAGCTGCCCATCGAAAACTTGCTTGTCGAAAATGGCGCTGCGCTGTCGCGCACAAAGTTTTACGTGCCTGGCTCGCTGCTTACCGCGGCTGTCGATGTGCGCAATCCGTATGCGCAGGGCATCACCGAGCACGTCGACATGTTTTTCGATGATAGTCCGGCGTTCAAGCTCGGTGCGAACGCCGAGGCAGCAGGCGTAACGCGCCTCGCGTGGTACGACAGCAAAACGCCGCTACACAGCGGATGGGCATGGGGGCAGAATTATCTCGAGAACGGCGCGGCCGCCATTGAAGCGCGCGTTGGCAAAGGACGCGTGTTGCTGTTTGGCCCGGAGATTTTGCAACGCGCACAGCCACACGGGACGTTCAAGTTTCTGTTTAACGCGATTCAGTTGAGCGGGCGGTAACGGTTTGTCGCCTTAGTTGCGAAGCCACGCGACCCCTCCGCGCCTGTGATGCTGACTTTGATTTCGCTTGACGTGGTCGTGTAACCAGCACGACGCGCGTCAATCGTGGACGTGCCCGCACGTACCCCGCAAAACTTCATTTCCGAATCCACGCGATAAGTGCCACCCCGCATGCCGAACGCGGTTTCCCGTCTGATTGCCTCGTCGCGCTTTGCACCTTTGACGCTGCACCACCGTCGGTCACACCGGCCTTGGGCACCGATGGTTTTTCTACGTACGTCTCCAAAAACTCCACCTCGTCGATCGTGAGCGACCACAACGGGCGAACATGTTCGCGATCTCCAATCACCGTGACCGGACAATCGGGATTGAGCGTTCGTCCTGCGACACGACTTGCGAAATCACGCAAGTCGCGCGCGCCCGTTTTCATCGCGTCTTCCCGGGTGAAGTATTTGTCCCACACGGCGTTGGATCGGTTGATCCGCGCAGGCAAATCGAAGATCGCCGTGCCAAGCATCGCGTCACTCGATCCCGACGAGGGCACCATCCACGCCGCAAGTTTGCGACCAGTGTCCTCCGGAATCGTGACGCCAACGAGTTGTCGCGTATAGCCAGAGCGTTTCAGTTCGACAAGATAGTGCCCGGGTTTTGCAGGGATAAAAAAAGCGCCCGCCGAGTCGGTTTCGGCGTGTAGCGATGCTCCCATCATCTGCACCTGCACGTCCTTGAGTGCTTTGAATCCGGTGTCGGCGATGATGCCGCTCAAGCCTCCACGATTTGCCGTGGTGAGCACCGATGGCAACGAAAACGTCACTCGCTCAAGTCGCAGCGTCATGACCGCACCACTGTCTTTCGTGGTGATTTTATTCGATTGCGGCGCGAATCCGATATGCCGCGCTTCAACGGTGTACTTCCCTGCTTTCACGTCGTCAAAAACAAAGGTGCCGTCGTCGCGCGTGCGTATGCGTCGTTGCTGTTGCATCAGCAGCACATCGGCATCCGCAATCGCGCGGCCAGACGCGTCGACGACGACACCTGAGAGTGTTCCAGGCCCTGCAGACTTTGGCGCGGCCGCTGTCTTTTGCGCGAACGCGGCCTGTGCGAAGACGAGGTGCGTTGTGACTATGGTGGTTAACGCCCACACACGTGCGACGCGCCACATCCGAAATGGACTTGTCATGTATTGAATCATGCATGACGATCCGGTACGAACGTTGCGCTGTCAAGCAAACCCACACGCACGCAGCTAACACTGGCCTGCGTGCGTGCGTCGAGCGCTTAGTCGCGGGGACGAGCCTCGGCGTGCCGCGAGAGTTCCTGCCACCGCTGCACCAGATGCGCAAACTCGCTGCGGTATCCATCATCATCTTCGCCTGCCGCACGACGGACCAAGCTTAGCACACTGCTCGCCGTCGCGTCGCCCTTATACTCGGAACCGCGCATCAGCATGCCGAACGAGGCAACTGCCGCGGCGAACCGCATATCTTCGCTGCCACGCTCGGTGACGTCACGCGAGCGAACTGCTTTTGTCATCAGCTGACTGGTCGCTTCGCCCGGAGTCTTGTAGCGCAACTTGACGAACAACAGTTCATCGTCGGCGGTGCGACGGCCTGACGCTTCATTCGCAAACGAGGCGTCGGGCGTGTACCGAAGTGCGTCCGCCTCGCGTACCTGCACGGTTCCGCGCACGCTCACCGGCACGACTTCATAAAGCGCCGTGACCGTGTGCCCCGAACCCATGTCGCCGGCGTCTTTTTTATCGTCGGCAAAATCTTCGTCGCGCAGCAGACGGTCTTCGTAGCCGATAAGGCGATACGAGGCGACGCGCGCCGGATTGAACTCGATCTGCAGTTTGACGTCGTTGGCGACCGTAACGAGCGTCGCGCCCATCTCATGGACCAGCACCTTGCGCGCTTCGTCCAACTGATCAACGTACGCGTAGTTGCCGTTGCCGATCTTTGCCATCTTTTTCATCTTCGCATCTTGATAGTTGCCCGTACCGAAACCCAACACAGTGAGATACGTGCCTTCGTCGCGTTTGCTTTCGATCAAGCGCTCCATTTCACCGTCGCTGCTTGGGCCAACGTTAAAGTCGCCATCAGTCGCGAGAATCACGCGATTATTGCCGCCGCGTTCGAAATGCTCGCGCGCTACCTGATACGCCAGCGCGAGGCCTGCGCCGCCCGCGGTTGAACCGCCAGCTTCGAGACGATCAATCGCTTCCATGATGCGCGACTTGTCGTTGCCGTCGGTGCTTGGCAACACAACACCTGCGGCGCCCGCGTACACGACCAGCGCGACGCGATCACGCGGACGCAGCTGTTCAACCAGCAAGCGCAGTGATGCTTTCACCAGCGGCAACTTGTCGGGCGTCATCATCGAGCCCGACACGTCAATCAGGAACACCAAATTGCTTGACGGAAGTCTGTTCGTTTCGATGCGACGCGCTTGCAATGCAATGCGCACCAGCTGATGCTGACGCTGCCACGGCGCGGGCATCGCCTCAGCGGTGATTGCAATCGGCGCATCACCGCGCGGTTCATCCAGACTGTAGGG
>JANXUN010000565.1 GCA_025356185.1 Gemmatimonadaceae bacterium | reverse complement strand
CTCCCGAGCGACTCGCCGACGATCTGCGTGCTTTGGCTGGACGTCCGTCCGCGTTGGTGGTCGTGGTCGGACTCGCGTTCCTGGAAATTGCGGAGCCGACGCTGCCGCCGATGTCACTGTCGGATCAGCGTGTGCTGTTGTTGCGCGACGCCGATCGCTACTTCCCGTTTCACGAACGCGCCGCTGTTGCCGTCAGCGGTCCCATTGCGTTTGCCACCGTCGCGCACGCACTCACCGCATGGGTGACGGCACTTCAAACAGTCGCGCGCGTGCGGGCCGTGTATGCCTCACCGCACATTGCCGCCGGGGTGATTGCAAACGGTAGCGGATGGATTGCAGGCGACACGCGAGAACGCGGGCACATCACGGCGAAAAATGGCCTCGTGCAATCGGTGCGTCGTGAACGATTGTCGGTTGCGACGGCGGCGGGCGACGGACGTTTAGTCGATGCAGGGGCACTTGGTTCACGTGCGTTGCAAATGATTGACGAGTCGCTCGATCATCAGCTGCTCGACGCGTCCATGCTGCTGAGACTGCGCCGCACACGACGTTCGCGGCGTGTCGCCATCGGTGCGTACGTGTTCATGGCGCTGATTTCCGCCGTGTGGCTCGCCGATCGATGGCGCGACGCAGAGGCGCGCGATGTGCGTGCCGCAGTCGTATCATTGGATTCGGCGACCGTCGGAGCGCGCGACGCGCAGTCGCGCGTTGTCAGTGCGCAGGCAGAGCTCGTGCAGCTCGCTGCATCGGACGCGCAACGACGCGCGCCGGATGCCGCGCTGGTCGTGATGGCGGAATTGACCGACGCGTTGCCACCTGACGCGTTGGTACAACGGCTGACATTTGATGGTCAGCAGTGGCGCGTTGAAGGCACGGCCGACAAGGCGCCCCGACTCATCCCGCTGCTCGACGGGAACGTGCACTTTCGCGATGTGCGACTTGCATCGCCGTCGCAGCGATTCGTTGACGCAGGTCGTCAGCGTGAATCGTTTGCAATCACCCTCCGCACGCGCGACGCTGGGGGCAATCGTGGCAGGTGATGAACACGTGGTGCCCACGAACGTCAACCTCGGCGAGACTCGTGAGCAACGCGTGTTGCTGGGCGGCGCCGTGGTCGCGATTGTCGCGCTGATTGCCGTATTTGTTGTGATGCCGTTCGCGCGACACTGGCAGTCGCGTGAACGCGAGATTGCGACTGCGCGCGCGCGCGAAACGGCTTTGCGGTCGCTCGCCGCACAAGCTCCGCAACTGAGTGCCGACGCTGCGGCGGCAGAGCAGACGCTCGCGACACACGCACGACGAGTGCTCCGTGCGCGCTCGACAACACTGGCCGCAAGCGCGCTGCAAACCATGCTGCAAGATGCGGCTGATGCAAGTCATGTCGTGGTGACGCGACTGGACGTCGTCCCTGATGGAAGTACGGCGTCGGTGCCGGCGGTGCTGTCTGCCTACGGAGACATAACGGGCGTCGCGACGCTGCTCGACTTGCTTGCGACGGGTCCGCGTGTGGTGATGGTCGACAAGTTTGTGGCACAGCGCAATGCGGCACTGCTGGGCGCGCCCGACGTGGTACAGGTCACGCTATCATTGCACGCACCGGTGTCGTCGAGTGCGATCACGTCGAGTGCGATCGCGTCGAGTGCGATCGCGTCGAGCGCGCTTTCACCGATCAGCGGCGATGGCGCTACGCTGATGGCATCGTTCGGCGTAGCAGCGCGCGATTCTCTCCCGGGTGCCGTGATTCGCGGCAATATCTTTAGTGCGACGCGTCACGCGCCGACCGTGCCTTTCAGCGCGCCGGGTCGTGATGGGAGTATGGGCGCCGCGACAATTGTAGCTTCGTCGTCTGTGGCGAGCGCAGATTCGAGTACGTGGCCGCGTCTGTCGGGGATCGTCGTGGTCAGCGGGGAACGGCGCGCGCTGATGCAATTGCTGCAATCCGATGGAGTGCCCCAGCTGTATCGCGTCGGTGACACGCACGGCGGTATGCGTGTTGAACGCGTCGGTGCGGATTTTGTGGTCCTCTCTAGCAGGTCCGGAACGCGTACATTGCGACTTTCGTCGCACCCCGCGCCCGATTCTCTTCAGCACATTTCGCGATGACTCATCATTCGCAATCGTTCCGAACCGCCGTGTGTACGACGCGTGCCGCGCGCACCTTCACCGCGGGTGTGTTCGCGCTCGGGGTCGTGTCTGGCGCACAGGCGCAAGCGGGCACGGGCACGACTGCGGGCAAGGCACCATCCAAGGATGCGGCGCCGCAGACAACTGGCGCGCAGAGCAATAGTCTCGACTTTGCGAATGCGCGACTCGCGGACGTCATACGCACCTTGGGGCAACTGCTGGGCAAAACGATTGTGACGAGCGACGTGCCTGACGTGCGCGTGACGCTGTCGACTCCTGCCTCGGCCAAGCCGATCGATATCGAAGGCATTTTGGAGTCACTGCTCGAAACGCATGACTTGATGCTGGTGCCCAAGGGTTCGATCGCGCAGGTGATGCCGAACGACAAGGCGCCTGCGACGGGCGTGCTGCGCACTGGTTTTGCGTTTCCCGATCCGCCGCCCCTTGGACTGGTGACGCAGCTTGTTCCGCTCAAATCGATTCGCGCCGACGAGGGCGCTGATGCGTTGCGCGCGATCGTCGCGAAAGGCGCGCGGATTGAAGCAGTCGCGCGCTCCAACGCACTGCTGATTACCGATCGCGGTGTGAACGTGGCGCGCTATCTCGACTTGTTGCAAAAGCTTGATGCTGCGCCCGCCGGCGAGTCTGGACTGCGCACGTACGTCGTCAATCTCAAGTACGCGTCGGCTGACGATCTCGCGAATTCGCTGGGTCAACTGTTTGGCATTCAAGTTTCCAACAGCAGTGGTGGGTCGCTTGCGGATCGCTCGCTCTCGAAAGCGCTCGATACGTTTCGTGCGCGCGATGCCGACTCGTTTCGGCAGCGCAACGGCAATGCCGCGTCGGGAGCGATGAACCCTGCCCCTCCAGTCACGGCAACCGCGGCGCGCGATTCGGCAGCGGGACTCTTGGTTGGTCGCACGACGGTTGTTGCAAATGCACCGACCAACGCGCTCGTCATTCGCACGGCGCCGCCAAACTTTCCGATGCTGCGCGAAACGATCGACGCGCTGGATACGCGTCCGGCGCAGGTGATGTTCGAAGTCACGATTGCAGAAATCGCATTAGGGAAGGGGTTCGAGTTTGGCGTGGATTGGTCGGCGGTCAATCGCGGAAACGATGTCGACGCGCGCTTTGGTGCGCCTGATCGCACCGATACCTCGGCAACTGCCGGCCTGCTGCGGTTGGTTCGCCTGGATGGTACCGCCATTCGCGGACTTCTGCGTACGATCGCATCGACAAGCGACGTGCGTGTCTTGTCCACGCCCGAGATCACCGCCGCCAACAATCGTGAAGCAACGATTCTTGTTGGCAGCAAAGTGCCGTTTATTTCGTCGACACGGCTCGGCAACGATGTATCGATTGATCGCGCCGTGCAGTATCAGGATGTGGGCACGAAACTGTCGATCATTCCGACGATCAACGACGATGGATATGTCACGGTACAATTGCTGCAAGAAGTCAGCTCGCTCACACAGCAAACCGTCGCTGCCGCGCTGAGTGCACCCGTCATCTCGACGCGC
>JANXUN010000534.1 GCA_025356185.1 Gemmatimonadaceae bacterium | reverse complement strand
CGCTGATGCAGATGGCCAAGGCAGCTGCTGTCCTCTCGCAGCTCGCTGAACGTCGTATTCCGTACATCTCGATTCTCACGAATCCCACCACGGGTGGCGTTAGCGCGAGTTTCGCGATGCTGGGCGATGCGATTCTTGCGGAGCCAGGCGCAGTAATCGGCTTTGCTGGTCCGCGCGTCATCAAGCAAACACTTGGACAGGATTTGCCAGAAGGATTTCAAACAGCGGAATTTCTGCTCGATCACGGCATGGTCGACAGCGTCGTACATCGTAAAGAGTTACGTGGCACCGTGTCGCGTCTACTCCGGCATATGACTGGGCGTCCCTCGGCCGCCGGCAACGCATAAGTGCGCTGACACACTACCACGAGTCGTTAGCACGACTGTTTGCTCGAACCGGCGGCGCGTGGAGACTTGGTCTCGAACGCGTCGCCGAGTTGCTAGCGGCCTTAGGTGATCCGCACCGCGCGTATCCCGTGTTTCATGTGGCGGGTACGAACGGAAAGGGAAGTACGGTCGCGACTCTTGATGCACTGCTGCGGCATTCCGGCATGCGCGTGGCGCGTTACACCTCGCCGCACCTTGTCGATTTTAGCGAACGCATTGTCGTTAACGGTGTGCCCATTTCGCGCGACTCAATTGCTCGATGGCTGAACGCACATGAGCCATTGCTGACGAAACTCGGCGCAACGTTTTTTGAGTCGACGACGGCGCTGGCGTTCTCGCACTTTGCCGATGCGGGCGCGGATGTCGCCTTGATCGAGGTGGGATTGGGCGGTCGACTCGATGCGACGAACGTGATTCACCCGATCGCTGCAGGCGTTACGCAAATCGGTTTTGATCACATGGAGTATTTAGGTGAATCATTGCCGGAAATCGCCGCGGAAAAGGCGGGGATATTTAAGCGAGGGGTGCCAGCGGTCATCGGCGAAACACGTATCGACGTGCGCGATCTGCTAATCGCAGCAGCCGACGCTGTGGGAGCAACACCGGTGGTTGCCACGGGGCGCGACTGGCTTGTACGCGACATATCGCTGTCAGAGCGCGGAACCACGTTTGACCTCACGACGAACGGTCGAACCCAGCGCCTCACAACGCCCCTGATTGGCACGTTTCAGGCGCACAACGCGGCGGTCGCGTTGGCGATGCTGCACGGGGCAGGTGGTCGATGGCGAGCCGTGTCCGAGGCGCCGCAGGCGGGGTTGTCGACCGTGCGATTAGCGGGGCGGTTTCATCGCTGGGGGCGTTGGCTATTTGATGTGGCGCATAACGCTGACGGCGCCGCGACGGTGGTTGCGAATCTGAAGGCGACTGGTGTTCCCACTCCTGTGGTGGCCGTTGTGACGGTGTTGAAGGACAAAGACTGGCGTGGCATTCTGCGCGCTGTCGGAACGGCCGTAGACGTTGTCCTGATTACGAGTGCGCCCACCGCACCAGCGTCTCGTGCGTGGGCGTTAGGCGAAGTAGAGGCGTGGGCGCACATCGAAGGACTGCCCGTCGAGCGTGTCGACGATTTTGATGCGGCCCTCGCTCGCGCTGATGCGATCGGCGCAACGATTCTCGTGACTGGCTCATTTCATACCGTCGGCGACGCCATGGAGCGGTTGCAGGTCGATCCGTTGGCCCGGTAACTTACGACCATGCCACCGAAACCATTACCGGGTTTTCGAGATTTCTACCCGGAGCAACTCGCTGAGCGATCCCACATCTTCGAGACCTGGCGCCGCGTCGTGCGGCGCTATGCGTTTGTGGAGTATGATGGACCGCCGCTGGAGCCACTCGATCTGTATACGCAGAAGAGTGGCGACGAGATTGTCACGCAGTTGTACAATTTCGTTGACAAGGGTGATCGCGCGGTCGCGTTGCGTCCGGAAATGACGCCGACGTTTGCGCGCATGGTCGGCGCACGCGCGCAAACGCTTCGCAAACCGGTGCGATGGTTCTCGATGCCGCAGCTGTTTCGATATGAGCGCACCCAGAAGGGGCGCCTGCGCGAGCATTTTCAGTTGAACGTCGACATGGTTGGCGAAGCAGATGTGTTGGCCGACGCAGAACTGCTGACAGTTGCGATCGACATCATGCGCGAGCTCGGGCTGTCATCGAGCGATGTGCGGGCACGCGTCAGCGATCGGCGCTTGCTGAACGCGCTGCTGACGCATTTACAGATCGCCGAACCGGTGTGGACCGCGGTGTATGCCGTGCTCGATAAGTTGGAGCGTCAACCTCGATCGGTGTCGGGAGCGGCGTTAGACGCGGCCGGACTTTCGCCGGTGGTGCGCGACGCGATTTTGGGCTTCGCCACATTGGATTTTGACTCGCTGCGAGCGACGTACGGTGCGTCGGATATCGTGGCGCCGCACATCGCGACGTTTGCGACGTACTTGTCACACGCGCGCGCGTTGGGTGTGCACGACTGGATTCAGTTCGATCTCACGATCGTGCGCGGGCTCGCG
>JANXUN010000528.1 GCA_025356185.1 Gemmatimonadaceae bacterium | reverse complement strand
TCCGTGCCGTTTCCGTGTCATCCGTGTCCGTCAGTTAGAGATCTCGCCGCAGTTCCTACGCCCACCGCATGCGTGCGATGCGCTGACAGCGGCGCAAGACGGCGCGCTGCGCGACACGCGCGGTGACTTTGCGATCAATGAACGCGAGTTGCGGTGCGCCGACGTGTACCGAAAGTTGCGCACCCCGCAATGCGGCCAATCGCACAATGTTGCGCACCAATGTTTCGTCGCCCGTCCACGTGAGCGCTTGTACGTCGCCGTCGCGCACCGTACCGCCGATCGCCATGGGCATAACCGGTGAATCGTTGCGCACGACCGCTTCAAACAGCGCTGAACGAAACGGCAGCAAGTGGTAGCCGCCAGTCGTCGTGCCCTCGGGAAACAGCAATACTGTACGCCCTTCTACGAGCGCGTCGCGCAACACTGGAATGACCCGCAACAGATCGCGTGCGCGCGTGCGATCAATCCAGATAACGCCAATCGCTTCGCCAAGTGCACCGATGATCGGCCAGGAGCGCACTTCGCGCTTCGCGACGAACGCGCACGGCCACTGCGTCAACGTGGCGATGATGTCGAGCCACGACAGGTGATTCGCGACCAGCAGTGCGCCGCGAACGGGTCGAGGACCGCGTTGCTCGAGCGCGATGCCAAGCGCCGTGAGCAACGCGCGGGCGATCGTGCGTACTACGGGCAGTGCTGCGCGCCGCCGCCAGGCCGCACGAGGCAGGCACGCAACCCCAACGCTCGCCACCGCGGCGGCAGTCATCACCACAATCACGGCGATGCAACGCGTACATACGAGCAGCGCGGTGATGAGCGAAAACGACTGACCGCGATCGCTGCGTGCATCGCTCGGCGACCACGCGGTCGTCGTTGGAATGGTCATGCGAACAACGAGCGATACGTGCGTTCGTCCAGCTCGCGCACATCCAACAGCACCAGAAAATCCGTCGTACCGAACTCGTGATCGATTGCCGGCGCACTGCACACGCGTGCGCCCATCGCCAGATACCCGTCAAACAGTGGCGTGAGCGGTGCGGTGAGTGACTCGACCGTCGCGGGTGGTCGCGTGCGGCCGTCGTCCGCAAGCGCGCGTGCGCTGTTTCGCGGCCGCACGATAACTCGCTCGTGCAGCATCTTGCGCGCGTGAATCACGCGCCATGCGTTGCGCGCCGTTTCAACGTCAGTGCCTGGCAGTGAACAGCATCCAAACAGAAAGCGTTTTTCGTTCCACTGCAGATAGCGCGCAAGTCCGCGCCAGAGCAATCGCAACACGCGTCCAGATCGATGTGCCGACGCAACGCACGCGCGTCCAACTTCGACTGCGCCATCCAAAATCGCGCCAGGAATTGCGCCCAATTCAAACAACGATGCGCTGTAAAATCCGTGACGTGTCGCGGCCATCACGGCGGTTTGCAATCGATACGTGCCGACGATCTCGCCCGAGTCGCGATGACAGATCATCAGGTGGTGAAACCACGGATCGCGTTCGTCGGCGTCGAGCCCCGTCGCGTTTGCCGTCGTCAGCCCTTCGCCAAGTTCTTCGTTAAACACGCGAAACCGGAGCGCCTGCACGGCATGCAGATCTACCCGACTCCACGCAAAACGCAGCTGATAGGCTCCGGCATCAAGCACGCCGGGTGGAATAGAGTCGGTGTGGTGCGGAAAGACGTCCTGCTCCAACGGACCTAATGACGGTTCCGACTCGATAAATGAGCGGGTAAGCATCCGGCCTCCTAGCGTGAGATCGGCGGGTGGACCCCGCCGACGCCGAACTCAAGCGCCCGCGCATCAGAAACCCACCGTCACCTGACCACGGGGAGGTCACGCGTTGGCAACGGTCGTGTCGCTAGGCAAGGCGTGTTGAGGGGTAGTCTGTTTTTCAAGCCTGACAGACTGTTGGCGTCGTTCAGTTTTCGCCCGAACCACACTGGCCTCCGCCGCGAGCGCCAGCCACCTTAGAGCGATGCAATACATCGACCCTCGAATTCCCAAGCGGATCGACCGCTGGAAAAGCCCGGCACTCGGCCTCGAAATGCCCATCGTCACGTATGGGTACGCCGGCCAGCCCGTGCTGCTCTTTCCGACAGCCGCCGCAGATTTTTTGGAAAACGAGCGCTTCTGGCTGGTGAAGGCGGTTGAACCGCTCATTGCTGCCGGTCGCCTGCGTCTGTTCAGCATCGATAGCATCAACCGGCTCGCGTGGATGGATCGGTCGCTGCCGGTGAAAGAATCGGCGCGTCGGCAAGGGTTGTATTCGCGCTATGTCGAAGACGAAGTCGTGCCATTCATTCGCCACATCGTTGACGATGGCAATGCACGCGCGCTGACCACAGGGGCGAGCTTTGGATGCTTTCATGCGGCCAATTCGTTTTTCCGTCGGCCGGATTTGTTTGGCGGCGTAATTGGCATGAGCGGCTTCTACGATCTCAATCGCAGCTACTTCAAAGGCTATTCCGACGATAACTGTTACTTCAACAACCCGATGTGGTATGTGCCAAACATGGAAGGTGGTGCGCTTGACGCACTGCGTCATCACAGCCGCATCGTGTTAGTTGCTGGACAAGGTGCGTACGAAGCGCCCGACGCCACGCGTGATTTTCACAATTTGTTGGACGCCAAAGGCATTGGACACACGTTTGACCTGTGGGGCCACGACGTGAATCACGATTGGCCGTGGTGGCGCAAGATGTTGCCGCACTATCTCGAACGCATCGGGGTGTAGTCATGCGCATCTATCAGGTTCTCGTGAAGGCATTGATGTTGATGTTGATGTTGCTGTGCGGTGTTGCCGCGACTTCGCGGGTGTTCGCACAAAAACAACCGCTTGCCAACGCCGATTTCGCCACGCGTCTTGCACACGTCAAAAAAATTCTCGCCGTCACGCCGCTCGTTGATTCGCACAACGACTTGCCGTGGGCGATGCGCGAGTTTGCCAACGCGCCGCTCGATGTCGAAGCGTACGATCTGAACAAAACCACGAAAGGCATGACCGACATTCGGCGACTGCGTGCCGGCATGGTCGGTGGGCAGTTTTGGTCGGTATACATTCCCGGAGACATCCGCGATTCGGGTTACGCACGCGTACAGCTCGAACAGATCGACATCGCACGACGCGCGATTGCGCGCTATCCGAAAGATTTGCAATGGTGTCTTGTCGCGTCGTGTGTGCGCTCGGCCAAAGCCGCGGGCAAAATTGGATCGCTGCTTGGCATGGAAGGCGGACACGCGATCGAAAACTCACTCGGTGCACTGCGCGCATACTACGAGTTGGGCGCGCGGTACATGACGCTCACGCACAATGTCACGCTCGATTGGGCCGACGCCGCGCTCGACAAACCCAAACACGGTGGACTCACGCCGTTTGGTAAAGAAGTCGTACGCGAAATGAATCGACTCGGCATGCTGGTCGATCTGTCGCACGTGTCACCGGCTGTGATGAGCAACGCACTCGATGTCACCGAAGCGCCGGTGATTTTTTCGCACTCGGCGGCGCGCGGCATCACCAACGTCGCGCGCAACGTGCCCGACTCCATTCTCGCTCGCCTACCCAAGAACGGCGGCGTGGTGATGATGACGTTCGTACCAAGTTTTACATCGCAAGCGGTTGCTGATTACGACGATCGCGTGACGGCGATTCGCGATTCGATCACGAAAGCGCATCCCAACGACAACGACGCGCAGTTTAAAGCCGTTGCGGCGTGGCGCGAGTCGCATCCGTCGCCCAGGTCGACAATTGCGAATGTCGCTGATCACATGGATCACATCAAAAAAATTGCTGGCGCCGATCACATCGGCATGGGCGGCGATTACGACGGCATCACCGAAACGGTCGTCGGACTCGAAGATGTGTCCAAGTATCCCGATCTGTTGGCCGAGCTCGTGAAGCGCGGGTGGACCGACGCCGAACTTCGCGGTGTTGCGGGGGAGAACGTGTTGCGCGCTTTGTCCCGCGCAGAGGTCGTCTCAGCACGGCTGCGCAAATCCCGCCCAGCGAGCACGAAGACCATACAGCAACTTGATCGCACGATGAAGTAGCTGAGGGAAGGGCAACTGCGTTAAATGCTGTTGCAGTTTCCGTATCAAACGCGTGCAGTCTTCGCTAACAGGATTTCGCCCATGACTCTCGATCGCCGCACATTCCTGAAGTCGTCCGCTGTCATTGGCGGCGCGCTGAGCATCGGCGCACTTCCTGCGTTCGGTGCAGACGGTGTGCGCGTCGATGCGTACCGTCCTGAGGCCGGCACGGCGCAATCAAAGCCGCTGCGAATTTTGATTCTGGGCGGCACCGGATTTATCGGACCGTATCAAGTGCAGTATGCGCTTGATCGCAAGCACAAACTCACACTGTTCAATCGCGGACAAACCAACGCGACACTGTTTCCCGATGTGCCGCGACTGATTGGCGACCGCAATCTGCCCGATGGTCATAAGGCACTTGAAAAAGGCACGTGGGATGTCGTCATCGATAACCCCACTGCGAATCCCACGTGGGTGCGCGGTGCGGGGCAAGCGCTCAAGGGTCGCGTGGGTCAATACATCTTTGTTTCGACTATTTCTGTTTTCTCCGACAACTCCAAGCCGGTTGACGAGAACGGACCGCTCAACAAGCCGAGCGATATCGACGCGCCGTTTAATGCCGCGGCATACGGCAGCAACAAAGTGCGCAGCGAGATGGAAGCGCTTACGCAGTTCGGAAAAAATCTCACGATCGTTCGCCCAGGATTAATCGTTGGTCCCGGCGACTTGAGCGATCGATTTTCGTATTGGCCGGTGCGCATCGACAAGGGGGGCGAAGTACTCGCGCCCGGTACGCCCGATGATCCGACGCAATACGTCGACGCACACGATTTGAGCGAGTGGATTGTACGTCTCGCTGAATCGCACACACTCGGCACGTTCAACGCCACCGGACCGAAGACACCAACCACGATCGCCGAGCTGTTGTACGGCATTAAATCGGTGACGACGAGTGATGCGCGTTTCACATGGGTGCCTGCCGACTTTCTGCAGGAAAAGCAGGTGCGCTCGTGGACAGAAATGCCCGTGTGGGTGCCACCGATTGGTCGTACTGCGGGATTCATGCGCGTGAATTGTCAAAAGGCGTATGACGCCGGTTTGACATTCCGACCGCTTGCCGACACCGCGAAAGACACGCTCGTGTGGTATCACGGTCGTCCGGCCGCAGAGCAAGAGAAAGCGCGCGCGGGACTCGCCGCCGAAAAGGAGAAGATGGTGCTCGCCGATTGGCACACCAAGATGGGCAAGTAGCATGCGCATTCTCATTCTTGGTGGCACCGGATTTATCGGACCGCATCAAGTCGAGTACGCGATGTCGCGCGGCCACACGGTCACACTGTTCAACCGCGGCAAAACAAATCCGTCGCTTTTTCCGACGGTCGAAAAGTTGATCGGTGATCGAAACGCACCTGATGGATACGCCGCATTAAAAGGAAAAACGTGGGATGTCGTGATTGACAATCCCACGCAAATTCCGCGTTGGGTGCGCGATGCAGGAGCCGCGCTCAAAGACAGCGCGAAAAAGTATGTATTTGTCAGCACGCTCTCGACGTACAAATCGCGCGCAAAAGTCGGCATGACTGAAGCCGAATCGGCGATGCTCAATGAACCTGCAGCGGCCGACGCCGAACCGCCAAAGGCAAGTTATGGCGCGCTCAAAGTGCGTTGCGAAAACGATGCGAAAGCCGTGTGGGGTGACCGCGCACTGATTGTGCGGCCGGGGCTGATTGTGGGTCCCGGCGATCTCACCGATCGCTTTTCGTACTGGCCGATTCGCGTGGAGCAGGGCGGCGAAATTTTGGCGCCGGGCACTCCTGATGATGCGGTCGCGTTTATCGATCAGCGCGACCTGACCGAGTTCATGATTCGATTGTGCGAACAGAACGCGACGGGCACCTACAACGTCGTTGGCCCGCGTTCAACGCTCACGATCGCCGAGATGTTGTACGGATGCAAAGCGGTGACCACAAGCAACGCGCGCTTTACGTGGGTTGATGCCGATTTCGTGTTGCAAAACAAGTTGCGCCCGTACGGCGATCTGCCCGTGTGGATGCCGCCGCGCGGCGAAAGTGCAGGGTGGGCACGCATGGACTGCACGAAAGCAAAAGCTGCGGGGCTCACGTTTAGACCGCTCGCCGAGACGGCGCGCGATACACTGACGTACTACCACAGCGAAACGCCCGAGCGGCAGGCTGCGCTTAAAGCAGGACTGCCACCCGAAAGAGAACGCGAAGTGCTCGCCGCTTGGCACGCACTGCATCCGTAAGCTCTCGCGCTTCGGCGCGCTGCTCGATCACACACACGGTTGATGCCCAAGAAAATTCTGGTACTCGGCGGGACTGGATACATCGGACCACATCTCGTCGAGCACGCGCTCGCGCGCGGTCACACGGTCACCTTGTTTAATAGAGGGCAAACCAAGCCTGGCTTGTTTCCGAATGTCGAAAAGTTGATCGGTGATCGTAACGTGCCCGATGGGCACGCAGCGCTCAAAGGTCGCAAGTGGGACGTGGTGTACGACTTACCAACGGGTGCACCGTCGTGGATTGCGAATGCGGCCGCGGTGCTGAAAGGCAATGTCGGGCAGTATGTGTTTGTGAGCAGCACGGCCGCGTACAAAGATTTCACGGCATCGTTTCCCACCGAAGACGCACCCACGCAAACGCCATCGCCACTCGATGCGAGCGATGCGGATCGCAGCACGTACGGTCCGCGCAAAGTGCGATGCGAGATGATGGTGCGTGACGCGTATCCCATCGCGACGATTTCACGATGCGGACTGATTGTAGGTCCCGGTGATTTATCTGATCGTTTTACGTACTGGCCCGTGCGTATCGAAAAGGGCGGCGAGATTTTGGCACCCGGTAACTACGATGACCCTGCGCAGTGGATTGACGTGCGTGATCTCACCGAGTGGCTGGTACGATGTGGAGAAAACGGCACTGGCGGCACCTTTAACGCCGTGGGCCCGCGCACGGTGTGTGGTATTAGCGAATTGTTATACGGCATCAAGGCGTGCTACAGCAACGACGCGCACTTCACATGGGTGCCGCAAACGTTTTTGAGTGAGCAAAAGTTGCGGTCGTGGTCTGAGATGCCGGTGTGGTCGTACAAGGGTGCAAGCACGGTGGCGTTTTGCACGAGCGTGATTGATCGTGCGCTTGCTGCGGGGCTGACGTTTCGGCCGCTCGCCGACACGGTGCGCGCGGCGATGGCGTGGTATCACGCGCGTCCGGCGGCCGAGCAGGAGAAGTTGCGTGCTGGTGTGTCCCCGGAGCGCGAACGTGACGTGTTGGCGCTGTGGCACGCGAAACAACTAGGCGGACTGTGATGGGTGATGCGGCGGTACCTGAGTCAGGAGTCAACGCCTCGACGCGACGGTTATTGTCGCGGGTTGTCACGGTCGAAGACGGCGAATGGAAGGCGACGCTTTTAGCGTTCGTGTTCTTTTTCTTTTTGCTGGCCAGTTATTTCATTTTGCGCAGCATTCGCGATGCGCTGGGCGTGCAAGCCGGTGTTGGCGCGCTGCCGTGGCTGTTTTCCGGCACGCTTGTTTCAACGATTGTACTGCAGCCGGTGGCCGGATGGTTGGTGGCCAAGTATCCGGTGCGCACATTTATTCGCTATTCGTATCGCGCATTTTTTGCGTGCCTGTTGTTTTTTGCGGCGAGCATTTCATGGTGGCCGCACAGCGAGAAATGGTTGGCGCCCGTGTTTTTTGTGTGGACGAGTGTCTTCAACCTGTTTGTGGTGTCGGTGTTTTGGGGCTTCACCTCCGACAATTTCACCAGCGAACAAAGCAAGCGGTTGTACGGATTTATCTCAGTTGGCGGCACCGTCGGTGCGATGGCCGGTTCATTGATCACGGCGCTGTTGGCCAAGAAGACCGGAATTGTACCGCTGGTGTTGCTCTCGGCGCTCATGCTCGAAGTCACCGTGCAATGTGTGCGCGTGTTCCCCTCCAGCTTTCGTACTGATACGCGTGTGCGGGAGGCAGCGCTCAAGCCAATTGGTGGCGATGCGTGGAGTGCATTTCGTCATGTGGTGCGATCGCCGTATCTGTTGATGATCTGCCTGTTCATGCTGCTGTTCACCATTGGCTCGACACTGTTGTACTTCCAGCAAGCGGTGATTGTGAAGGCGGAATTTCACGATCGCAATTCGCAGACGGCGTTTCTGGCGCGCATCGATTTCACGGTGCAGTCGCTCACGGTGTTGGCGCAGCTGTTTCTCACGGGACGCATTATCAAGTGGCTGGGCGTTGGTGTGACGCTGTCGATATTGCCGGTGATGAGCATCATCGGATTTTCGGCGATGGGGATGTGGCCCGTGCTCGCGGTGTTTGTTGCGTTCAACGTGTTGCGCCGCGCCGGTAATTACGGATTCTCGAGCCCCGGTCGCGAAGTGTTGTTTACTGTCGTGAGCGCCGAAGACAAATACAAAGCGAAAAACTTGATTGACACCGGCGTGTATCGATCGGGTGACCAGATCGGCGCGTGGACATCGGCGTTCATCACCAAAGCGGGGCTTGGCATTGCGGCGATCAGTTGGATTGCGGCGCCGATGAGCGTGGCGTGGTTGCTCGTCGCGATTTGGCTGGGGCGGCGTCACGGCAAGATGCAGGCGGCCGAGCAGGAGGAGATTCCGACTTCGGCGGTGCTCGCGGTGTAGAGACACCGACTTCGACGATTTCATATGAATCGCTGTGTGGCTGATCGAATACGCGTGATGCGCACGCTGTTGGTTTGGTTCTGTGGTGGCATCACCAGCGCTTCCGAGCATCGACGTGTGATGCTTAGTTGGACGAAACTGTGGATGCCTGATTAGGGTATTCCCACAATGACGAGAAAACTCGCAGCATTCGCGGTCCTCATTGTCTGCGTCGTTGTCGAGTCACCGATGGCATGCACCTCTTCTCCCGCTGACACCAACAGTTACACGATCGCGATCGACAGCGTGAGCGTCTCCAACGTGAACGCCACTACCAGCGCGATTCGTTTTCACGGATGGCTCGCGAACGGATGCAAGAGTCTGCAAGCGGTCGACAAGTCGACGTCGGGCGACTCACTCGTGCGCCGGTTCATCGGCACCGACTCGCGGTCCAACTGCATTCAGGCGTTAATCGCGCTCGACTACACGGAGCAGGTCGCGTCGTCGCCGGCGCGGACTCTCGTGTATGTGATCCGTGAGCCGACCGGCGCCTCGCTCGTACGGTCGGTCACGCTCCCCAAATAGGTCAACCCGTGACCGCGGTTGATCCCAGTTCAACGATCTAGCCGCCGGGTCGTTGTGTGTGTACGATCCTGACGTCGCCAAACGCCGCTCGGCAAACGCTCGCCGCTGGATCCCCTCTTGTCCCACCGCCGCCGTGCGCGGCCTGCCCACCCCTCCGGAGCACCCGTCTATGCGTTCGTCCACGCGCACTTCCGCCATCGCACTCGCTTTTGCGATCGTGTCCCCGTCGCTGCTGTTCGCGCAAGCCGCCAAAGCGCCCGCCAAGCCGGCAACCGCAGCAGCAAAACCCGCGGCCAAATCCAAAGAGCCGCTCGTCGAATTTGAAATGATGACGTGGCCCGAGGTGAAGGCGGCGATGGAAGGGGGCAAAACCACCGCGCTCTTCTACACCGGGGGCACCGAACAACGTGGTCCGCAAAACGTGAACGGTGGACACACGCTGATGGGCAAAGAGACGGTGAAAGCCATTGCGCTCAGACTCGGCAACGCGATCGCGATGCCGGTGCTGCCGTACACGCCAAACAACGCATCAAAAGATTTGCCGGGCACGATTGGACTGACGCCGGAAATCTTAAGCACGATTCTCGAACGTTTATCAGAGCAAGCGATTCAAACCGGCTTTAAGAACGTTGTGTTGATGGGCGATCACGGTGGTGGACAACCGGCGGCATACAAAGTGGTCGCTGACAAGCTCGAAGCGAAGTACGCGCCGCAAGGCATTCACGTGTTCTTCTGCGACGAAGTGTACGCGAAAGCGCAGGGTGATTTTGACAAGTGGCTCAAAGACAACGGATTCCCCGTGAGCTCGCACGCCGGTATTCCCGACACGTCGGAGATGCTGTACTTGGGCGGACAAGCGTGGACGCGCGAAGAGCTGATCAAGACGGCGGTTGGCGATACACTGCCGCGTGGAGCAACGCGCGATCCGAACGTGCCGCGCGTGAACAACGGTATTTCGGGTGATGCGCGCAAGTCATCGCGCGAACTCGGCAAGAAGGCGTTCGATAACAAAGTCGATTACGCGGTGCGACAGATCAAAACATTCATTCCGAATTGATCGCGCGGGACTGATGCATCGCGCGGGACTGATGCATCGCGCGGGATGTTGCACGCGCTTCGATGGTCGCAGGGGGCAGGAACGGCGACAGGGAGCGGGAAGCAGAGTACCATTTGGCTTTTCCCAGCCCAAGAGACTCTG
>JANXUN010000442.1 GCA_025356185.1 Gemmatimonadaceae bacterium | reverse complement strand
CGTCTCATTTTGACGCAGGCGCACGCGGGGAAAGTGATTGAGGCGTTCGGCAACTTCGTTGTTGGGGGCAACTACGCGGTCGGCATTGTCATTTTTCTGTTGCTCATTGGCATCAATTTTATCGTGATCACGAAAGGTGCGGGCCGCATCGCCGAAGTCGGCGCGCGTTTCGCGTTGGACGCGATGCCTGGCAAACAGATGGCGATTGACGCCGATCTATCGGCCGGTCTCATTGACGAAAAGGAAGCACGCAAGCGTCGCGATGAGATTTCGCGCACTGCCGATTTTTACGGCGCGATGGATGGTGCATCCAAGTACGTCAAGGGCGACGCGATCTTGGGAATCTTAGTCGTCGCCGTCAATATCTTGGGCGGCATCTTCATTGGTGTGGTGCAAAAAGGGATGCCGCTGGCGAAAGCCGGCAGCACCTACACGCTGCTTACTGTTGGTGACGGCCTCGTCTCGCAAGTGCCGGCACTCATCATTAGTACCGCAGCTGGTCTGATGGTCACCAGTGCGACCGGCACGGATCGCATGGGCGTCGTGCTGAGTCGTCAGTTGGGATCGCATCCGCGTGCCATGTGGATTGCCGCCGGCGTGCTGGGATCCTTTGGATTGGTGCCAGGGCTGCCGCTGTTTCCGTTCTTCGCGTTGGCAACGGGCGCTGCATTTCTTGCGCGCGCATCGAGTAAGGCCGAGACGCGACGCAATGAGTTCGCGCTGCTGGACTCGACACCGGTGGAAGTCGCAGCGCCCGAGCCCAACGATCCGATGAAGGATCTGTTGCAGATCGATCCGATCGAGCTTGAAGTAGGCTACGCGCTCATTCCGCTCATCGACGAATTGCAGGGCGGCGATCTCCTTCAGCGCATTTCGTTGTTGCGCAAACAAGCCGCTACCGATCTTGGCATTCTCGTTCCTGCGATTCGCATTCGCGACAACATCGAGCTGCCCGCGAACGAGTACGTCATCAAGTTGCGCGGATCAGAAGTCGCGCGTGCCGAAGTGTTGCCGCGTTTTTCGATGGCGCTCAACACCGGTGGCGTTGTTGCGGAGATCGATGGCATGGAGTCGATCGATCCCTCATTTGGCATGCCGGCGCGTTGGATTGCCGGTTCGCGTCGTACGGAAGCCGAAGCGTTGGGCTATGTCGTGGTCGAACCGACCACCGTTGTGGCGACGCATTTGCTCGAGACGCTCAAGAATAGCGCGGCCGATTTGTTGGGTCGCCAAGAAGTACAAGAGATGGTCGAGACGCTCAAAAAATCGCATCCGGCACTCGTGGAAGAAATCATCCCGGGCAAGGTGTCGCTCAGTGTCTTGCATCGCGTGTTGCAGCGCTTACTGAAAGAACGTGTGCCGATTCGCGATTTGGTCACGATTCTCGAAGCGATCGGCGATGGCGCCGACACGACCAAGGATCCCGAGGCGCTCACCGAAGTCGTTCGCAAATCGCTCACCAACGTAATCGCGCGCATGTTCGCCGACGGCACCGGTGTGGTGCGCGGCATTACGATCGGTGCACGACTTGAATCGGCGTTGCTTGGACTCTTCTCTCCGCGCTCCGCGCAGATGAACGCGCCACTGCTGACACCCGAATCACTCGCATCGATGCTGCGTGACTTGAATCATCTCGCGACGACGTACGCGCTGGATGGCCGTCCTCTCCCACTCATCGCACCGCCGTCGCTGCGCGTCGGCGTGCGTCGTCTTATCGAGCCAGTATTGCCAAGTCTACCTGTCGTTTCGCTCGCCGAACTTCCTGCAGCCGTGACGCTCAGCAGTGTCGCCACATGGGAGATGCCGTATGGGTCCTGAACGATTTCGCGGCGCCGATCTCTCGCAGGTGGCCGATCGCGCGCGTCGCGCTATGGGCGACGACGTGATGATCTTGCACACGCGCACTGTGCGCGAGGGTGGCGTTCCGCTTGTTGAAGTACTCGCTGCAACGAGTGGGGCGATTGACCGCGTGCGCGCGCGCATGGAGCCGAAGCCGTTTCCAATGCGCATGCGCAAAGCGGATGGCACGCCCTACTGTATTGCGCTCGTGGGCCCAACCGGTGCAGGGAAAACCACGACCGCCGCAAAGCTGGCTGTCCGTCGCGGCACGTTTGGCGCCGCGCGCACGGGACTGCTGACGCTCGACACTTATCGCGTCGGTGGCATGGAACAGTTGGCGACGTACGCTGAGTTGGCGGACGTACCGTTTGAAGTCGTGTACGACGTACAAGAAGTTGAGGCCGCGATGAAGCGGTTGTCGACAACCTGCGACGTGGTGATCGTTGACACGCCGGGACGCAGTCCGTCATCGGCGGAGTTAACGGAGCGGTGGCGCTCGCTGCTGGATGCACTCGCTCCAGATGAAGTGCACCTCGTATTGCCGGCGACGTTGCGTCCCGATCTCGCGGCCGACATCGCGCGTTCGTACGGCGCGCGCGGACAGGGCGGCGTCAAGCATCGCGGTGCAACGCATGTGTTGGTCACAAAGTTTGATGAAGTGCCGCGCGAAACGGGCATTGCGGATCTCGCGCTGTCGTTGGAAATGCCGGCACGTTGGATCACGGACGGGCAAGATGTGCCCACGGATCTGAAACCCGGCGTCGTGCGATTAATGCGCGCGTACGGCTTAACGGTGGACGCTGAACCCGATTGGTTGCCGGCGTGAGCCCCTCGCTCTTAACAGCTTCCGCGAACGCGTCATCGCAAGCCGACGCGCTGTTACTCGCGCGCGGACGTGCCACGTCATTGCGTCGCATCGACGCGCTGAGCAACGACCGCGCGCTGCACGGCGGCAACGGTGGCGTTCCCACGCTGTTGTGTGCGTCGGGGCGTGGCGGCAGTGGTACCTCGCTGGTGTCCGCGCTGCTCGCGGTCGCCGCCGCCGGCGAAGGGGCGCGCGTGTTGCTCGTCGACGCTGATGAACACGTCGGTCCGCTATCACTGTTGCTTGGCGTTGCTCCGCGAGCGTCGTGGCAAGACTTGCGCGGTGCGCGTGTCGCGCCACGCGACGTCGTCACACCGGTCAGCACGACTCTCACGCTGGTCGCGGGTGGCGCGGCGCGCTTGAACGGCGCCGTCACCACCCCACTCACCGCGGCCGAGCGACGCGCGTGCATGGTGCGCGTGCATGCGCTCGCCCAGGAGATGGACTTGGTGGTCGTTGATTGCGGCGCCCGCTTTGACGCGGTGCTTGCATCGATGCAACAGCAACGCAGTGAACAGCTCGTGGCGGTGACGGCGGGCGCAGATCCGATCGGACTCGCGTCGACCTTTGCGCTCTGCAAAGCCGTACACACGCGACAGCGTGCCCTTCCCCTGCAGGTGCTCGTCAATCGGCATGATGGGAGCGACGCCATGCGTTGCTTCGACGTCATCAACGCCGGTGCTCAACAGTTTCTCGGAACCGCCTTGCAGTACGCCGGTGCGATTCCCACTGACCCGACACTTGATGCCGCGCTTCGCGCCGGGATGCTGTTTCCCGATGCCGTCGCCGGTTCACCCGCAGCAATCGCCGCCCACGATGTCGTGATGCGTTCGCTGACGGGGACGTCTTCTACTCGACCCGGTATCTGATTGTGACTTTCGCTATGCCTCAAGGATCGGTGGCCATGAATTCGAAGCTGTGGCAGTCATATCACGCTGGCAGTGACTCTGCTCGCGATCGGTTGCTGCTCGATCATCTTGGCTTGGTACATCACGTCGCACGCCAAGTGTCTCGCACGCTGTCTGTGCGCGCCGATTTTGACGAGCTGGTGAGCGCGGGAACGATTGGGTTGATGGCCGCGCTCGAAGGCTTCGATGCGTCGCGTGGTTTGGCGTTCAGCACGTTCGCAGCGCCGCGCATTCGTGGCGCCATTCTCGACGAGCTGCGCAAGCAAGATCATGTGCCGCGGTCGATTCGACGCAAGACGCGCGACATGAGCGCGGCACGCGAAGCGTGGATGCGCGAACATGGACGCGCGCCCGACGACCGCGAACTCGCTGCACAGTTGAACGTGGACATGGACACGCTGTGGCGGTGGCAGGCGGACGTCGAAGGGGCACATCACATTCCGCTCGATCGTGCGCCCAGCGAACGTGAAAACGCGTTGCCGGCTCCGTCGGAATTGCTCCCCAGCAGCGAAGACATCGAAGTCGAAGAGGGACTCACGCACGAACAAGAAGTCTCGCATCTCAAGGACGCAATTCTCCGACTGAAAGATCAGGAACGCGTGGTCCTGTCACTGTACTATTTCGAAGAGCTGAAGCTGCACGAGATCGCGAAGGTGTTGGAGCTCACCGAATCTCGCGTCTCGCAAATTCGTTCGAAGGCGCTCAGCAAATTGCGCGTCGACCTCAAGCCGTTGCGGGATCGCGTAGCATGATGCGCGCAGTCACTGCCCCGTTTGCCGCAGTCATTTCGCCGGTTCGGACGGCGGCGGCGTCATCGCTGCTCGTGCGTGCACTACTTGTGTCGGCGCTCGCGATCGTTGTCACCGTTGGCGGCGTGTTCGCCGGCGCCTTAATCGTTGCCCCCGTCGTCTCCCGTGCCGCGCACGCCGAGCTGCCCCACTTCGACGTAGCGAAAACCGCGCAGCTCCTCACCGAAACGCGTATGCGCGCGCGCTCCATCGTCGCCAACCTGCCAGCACCATTAGCTCGTTACGCGGTTCCGGTACTTGCGCTGATTTCGATTTCAGGCGGTCTCGTCGCGCTATTCGCTCGGCGCTACTCGCGCGCCACCCCACCGATGCTCGAAGTGTCCGACTCGTTGATGGTCGGCCGGAACGCGTCGCATCTCACGCCGCGCAGCTCACCGCGCATTCACGGTAAGCACGCAAAGACTCCTCGTGCCGTTGAGGCTCTGGCTGCTTCAGGTGCGTCGACCACGGACATCGCGTGGCGCACGGGCCTTCCTATCGACGCAGTCAGGCTGCTCCTCTCCCTATCCAACGTCACTCGGCAACTCCATCCACCGACGGCATGAATTGCCGCTTCCAAACGGAATGAGCTGGCGTTTTTGTCCGGATTGTTTCTCCGTAACACGTTGTCAATAAATAGGTTGCAATTTTTTCCTACGGTCGGGCCACTGTGGCCCGACCGTTGCGTTTTAGGGGATTGAGTTCGTGCACCCTTTATCCAGTGGACCATGCCCGATCCTGTTCGTCCAAGTGGAATCTCCAGCGCAGCCGCCGCACTCCAATCCATGGAGCGCCGCCAGCAAGTGCTGTCCAACAATCTCGCGAACGCGTCGACGCGCGGCTTTAAGGCCGAGGGTGTGTTCGCGCAGATGATGGGTGATGCCATGTCCACGACCGGTACGGCGTTGGACCTGACCCAAGGCAACCTCACCGAAACACACAACTCGCTGGATCTCGCGATCGACGGTCAGGGGTTCTTTGTCACCCAAACGCCTCGCGGTGAGCGCCTCGTTCGCAACGGCAGTTTTCGATTGGACCCCGACCGCAAGCTCATCGACGACCACGGAAACCTCGTGCTTGGCGAGAACGGGCCCATCACCATTCCTCCGGGCGTCGCGGAAGTCGACAACACGGGGATGGTGCTGGTGAATGGCAAACCGGTGCAGCGATTGCGCGTGGAGCGCGTGCCCGCAGGTACGCAGCTGGAACACGAAGGCGGCACGCAATTCGTGCCCGTCGAGACACGCAAATCAGTACCGACCGAAGAACGTCGTGTGAAACAGGGCTTCGTCGAAGAGTCCAACGTCAATCCCATGACAGCCATGACTGCAATGCTCGAAGTGCTGCACCGCTATGGCGCCGCACAGAAAACGCTGTCCACGATCGATGCGGTGCGCGGCTTGGCCGTGACCGAAATCGCGAAGCCCGTCTAACCGGTAATTATCACATGGATCCAGCACTCCGCGCAGCTGCGACAGGCATGATGGCGCAGCAGACGCGCACCGAAATCATTTCCAATAATCTCGCCAACGTGAATACGCCCGGCTTTAAGCGCAGCCGAGCGCACTTTGAAGACTTGCTGTATCAGACCGTGCAAGGGCAGTCCATTTTGGGTGATCCGGCATCGGAAACGGCGCCGGCCATTCAAGTCGGACGTGGTACGCGCCTCGCGGGTGTGCAGCGCATGCACGAACAAGGTCCGCTGGAACAGACGGGTCGCAATCTCGACATCGCTGTGGAAGGTGAAGGCTTCTTCCAAGTGCAGATGGCGAACGGTGACACCGCGTACACGCGCGACGGCAGTTTTCAAATTTCTGATAAGGGCGAACTCGTCACGAGCGGTGGTCAACCGCTCGTGCCGCCTATTCGCGTGCCCGCCGATGCTGCCGAGCTCACGATCTCCGCGACTGGTATCGTGTCGGTGCGTCGTGGCCAAGACATTCAGCCAACGGAAATCGGCAAGATCGAACTCGCACGCTTTGCGAATCCGTCGGGGTTGTTGGCGCAAGGTGACAATTTGTTCGCGCCAACGGCGTCGTCGGGGCGGCCGGTACAAGGCTTTCCTGGTGAATCGGGAATGGGGCAAACGCGTCAAGGCGCGCTCGAAGGCAGCAACGTCGAGATCGTGCAAGAGATGGTCGAGATGATTGCCGCGATGCGCGCGTATGAGATCAATTCGAAGGCGATTAAGACCGCTGACGAGATGGGTCAAATGGCGAACAACATCACACGCTGATGCTGCGCAACCTCGTGGCCCTCGCGTTGTTCGCCTCACGCAATCAGTTGGGTGCGGTGGTGCTTGCGGTGTCGGGAGCGTCCGTATCCGATCAACCACCTGCTCGCGGCACCGCGAATGTGCGCGTGACCGTCGCGCGTCACGCACTGCAACGCGGCGACACGTTGCGGGCCGACGACATCGCTGTTGTTGACACCACGATCGTATGGAAGTGGAACACCGTTGCGCCGGATACCACCCGCGCAGAAGCGGGATGGGTCGCGCGTCGTACGATTACGGCCGGTGAAGTGCTGCGCTTTCCTGCTGTGAGCGCACCACAAGTTGTGAACGCCGGTCAATCGGTTGCCGTGATTTATCAAGATGGACCTGTTCGCATCCAGCTCTCGGGCGTTGCGACCAACAGTGCGGCGATGGGCGCGCCGGTTGGCGTGCGCATCGATGCTACTCGTCGGCTCGACGGAATCGCCGTCGCGCCTAACACTGTGCGTCTCCGTTGAGGCTGACTATCATGCCCCGGGTTGCTCGCTTCATTCGTCTTTCTGCGCGCCTGCTGAGCGGTGCGTCGCTACTTATTACAGCACCGTTCGTGCGCGCGCCGCTCGCTGCGCAGCCCGCGGCGACGCAACCACCGGCAGCGGCAAACGCTCCTGCTGTCGCGAAACCGCGTCGTGAATCGTGGACATCGGATCGACGCGACTTTGTGGTCGGTGATCTGATCACCGTGTTAATCGATGACTACACGATTGCGACGGCAGTAAAGGAAAACACCGCCACGGATGCGAGAACCCGAGATCTATCGCTCGATGCGAAGTTTGCGGCAATGTCCAAGGGCGGTGGCCTCGACTCGAAGAACAGTGCCGATCAGCAACAGCGAGGATCGTCACGTCGAGAGAATCGCTTTCAAAACGAGATGAGCGTACGCGTCGTAGCCGTAGCGCCAAACGGATTACTGCAACTCAAGGGTGCGAAGAACATTGATGTCGACAAATCTGGCCAGAACATTGTGTTCACAGGGTGGGTGCGTCCGCAGGACGTATCGATGTCGAACATCGTGGAATCCAATCGCGTCGCGGACGCGCAGTTGGGATACGTCTCGCCTGGTCCCTTGGGCAAACCGGCGCAGGGCATCGTCAGCAAGATCTTGGGAGGGTTGTGGCCATGAGTGTACGCCTGTCCATTCGCCTCGTTGCATCGCCCGTCGTGCGTCTGACGTTGCTCACCGCATGTCTCTTGTTGATTCCGGCACTCGCGCACGCGCAAGGTGATGTCAAGATTCGCGACATCACGTCACCAGAAGGTGCGATACCGGTTCGCTTGGTTGGATATGGCCTTGTGGTCGGTCTCGATGGCACGGGCGATCGCGCCATCGGCGGACAGTCTGGCGGTCAGACGGTGCAAAGCGTGGTGAACATTCTGCGTCGCTTTAATGTCGAAGTCCCCGCGGAGTTGCTGCGCATGCGCAACGTCGCCGCTGTGTTGGTGACGGCAGAGGTGTCGCCGTTCTTACGTTCAAGCGGACGATTTGAAGTGCATGTGTCGTCGATGGGTGATGCCCGATCACTGAAGGGTGGCGTGTTGTACATGACGCCACTGGTCGACAATCCGAGCGGCCCACCGTTAGCGACGGCGCAGGGTCCGCTGTTGATCAGCGAAGGCGGGTCAACGACTCGATATGCGACGGTGATTGAAACGTCGGCGCGCATCCCCACGGGTGGCGTGCTTGAGGCGGACTTGCCGCGACCTACGATCGCCGCGACCTCGCGTTTGCTGTTACGTGAACCTGATTTGGGGACGGCGACGCGCATTGCGACGGCGATTAACGGCGCAATGGGCGAAAAGACTGCCGTGGTCGAGGACGAAGGTTCCGTGCAAGTCACGTTGGCTGACAGCGTCGTCAAGGCGACGGCGTACACGAAGATTCGTGAGTTGAGCATCAAGCCGGAGTACGCGCCGCGTCTTGTCATCGATGGCAAAGACGGAACGGTTGTTGCCGGTGGCGATATGGTAATCGGCGCGGCAACGGTGAGTCATGGTGCCATCACGCTCGTACTGGGTGCCGATGTTGCTGCAGATACGAGTGCGATTCCGGGCAGTGTGCGGTTGCCTGCCAACATCTCGGTGCAACGCGTCGCGGCGGCCTTACACGCCGTTCGCACGCCGCCCAGCGAGATCGCGGCGATCTTTGCCTCGCTCCGTGAGGTGGGTGCGTTGACTGCGCAGGTCATCGTTCGATGATTGGCCAGATCAACAGTTCGGGGTCTGTGTCGTCGACACCGCCGACGCGTGACACGAAGCTCAAAGACGCTGCACAACAGTTAGAAGGCATGTTTGTGCAGCAACTGTACAAAGCCATGCGCGACACCGTTCCACAGCAGGACGGAATCGTCACAGGCGGGACTGGTGAAGACATTTTCACCGGACTGATGGATCAGCACCTTGCTGCCGAGACTCCCAAGCATTGGGAGAACGGGTTGTCGAAAGCGTTGTATCGCCAGTTGCACCGTGGTTTGCCATCTGATGCTGCCGCCGCGTCCGCACCTGCAGGAGTCGGTCTTCCTATAGATGCGCTCGCGCACACGCCGAACACTGACACTTCCGCCTTCTGATGTCGCAGACTTTGCTTTCCACGACCGACACGACACCGCACTACGGCCCACCGGCCGCGGTACTCCTCGAAGCGTTGCATGATGCGCTGATGAGTGAACGTCGGTTGCTCGATGAACTCATCGCACAAATGCGTCGGCAGCGCGCCGCCGTTGGCAGCGATGATATTCAGGGTGTCGACGACAGCACGTTTGCGACGCATCGGATCTTGGCGACGTTGGGACAGGCTCGCCAGCGTCGTCGGCAACTGAACGTCCTGCTGGGCGGCCATGAAGATTGCACCTTGCGCGAGCTCGAACAGCGTCTTGGTGATCAAATAGATGGACGTCTGCGCGAAGCGCGCACGCGCTTGCAGCAAGCTGCCGATGTGTTGGCGCGTGAAGTCGGCATGAATCGCAAGCTGCTGCGCGAAGCGCTGAGCAGCAACGATCAGTATGTGCGCACGCTGGTCGGTGCGCCGGCCACTGCGTCAACGTACGCACTGGAAGGCGCATCGCCGATGGCTGCGACCTCGGCGCGTGGCGTACTGGTCAACCGGACTGCATAACCATGAGCAGCGGACTCTTTAGCATTGCTCGTGGCGCGCTGTTGGCACATCAACAGGTGCTCGCAACGATTGCGCAGAATGTCGCGAACGCGGAAACGCCTGGCTATTCGCGTCAAGAGGCCGTGCTGGAGACGAATCCGTCGGTGCGCATGCCGTACGGCAACGTCGGCACCGGCGTGCACGTCAGCACCATTCAACGCAAACGCGACATCCTGCTCGACGACGGCTATCGCGCGGCAGCGGGACAGTCGGGGGAGGCCCAGACACACAGCACGGCGCTCTCCCAGTTAGAAGGCATCTTCGGCGAGCCCAGTGACGCGGGAATGTCGAATGCGCTCGATGAATTTTGGGGTGCCTACAACGACCTCGCCGCAACTCCAAGTAGCATCGGGGCGCAGGCGCTTGTGCAGCAGCGGGGCCAACAAGTCGCGCAGCTATTTCACAACTACGACACGCAACTGACCCAGCAGCGAACATCGTCGTTTGAACGTCTGTCGACGACCGTGACGCAGATCAATACCTTGGCCACGCGTGTCGCGGATCTCAATTCGCGGATTTTGACCACAGAATCGAACGGTGGTCCGGCCAACGATCTGCGTGATCAACGCGACATGGTGCTGGATACGCTTTCGAAGACAGCAGGCACGCGCGTCATCAATCAGATTGACGGGACGGTGTCGGTGATCATCGGCAACTCGACGCTCGTTGACGGCAACGAGAGTCGGCCGCTGCGCGTGCAGCTGGAGATACCGAATCCGCTGCCCGCGGTGACGCCCAGTGACATCAGTGTGCGCATTACGCTCGGCAATTCGCCCGACCGACTGGCGCCGTTAGGTGGTGAGTTGAAGGCGATCACCACGGTGATCAACACAGACATCCCGTCGTTGCGCGCACGATTGGATAAGTTGGCGTCATCGTTGGTGAGTAGTGTGAACGCAACGCATTCAACGGGATTTGTGTTCTCAGGAACAACAATTCCGGGAACGGCCGCAGGCAATTTTTTCGATGCCGGCACGCTATTGAATCCCGTCCGCGGCAGTACGATCCAGCTTGACGCGGTTATTGCGGCCGATGTCACGAAGATTGCCGTGAGCGGCAATGCGAATGCGCCGACGGACAACAGCGTCGGGTTGGCGATCAGTGCGTTGCGCACAACCGCGAACACGGTGACCTACACGCCGCCAAGCGGCAGCGTCGAAACGGGAACGTTTGCCGGATTCTTTCGCAGCACCGTCACCGGCTTGGGGTCGGCGGTGAAGGGCGCGCAAGACGACGCGACCGTCTATGCAACGATGGAAGAGCAAGGTGATGCGCGGCGACAGTCGGTGAGTGGCGTGAACTCGGACGAAGAGCTCACGCAGATGCTCCGCGTGCAACAGTCGTACGTGGCGGCGACAAAATTGATCAAGACCGCCGACGAAATGCTGCAAACACTCCTCCAGTTGATTTAGGCGACGATGCTCATTCTTGGTCGTCGCGAAGGCGAGTCGATACTGATTGAAGGCGGGATCCGCATTGTGATCGTCGCCTGCGATCGCGGTGGTGTACGCATCGGCATCGAAGCACCCGTCGACGTCAAAATTTTGCGAGGTGAGATCGCCGAACGTGTGGCGCTCGAGAATCAACGCGCCACGTCGAGTGCCGCGGCGTCGCCGTGGCTCGCGTCACTGCTCGCGACACCCGGCGACGCTAACCGCGCTGCGCGCGTCGCGCTGCCTGCAGCGTCGGAATCATGAGCCGTGCGCCCGACACGTGTGGCGCACTGTGACCGTTGAACGGCGACAACAACCAGGAGATGGCCGCGAGATTGTCGGTCACATCGGTGTCTATCGCACCGTCGCCCGCCTGCACGGTGATGGTCACCCACTCCGTCGAACACGAGATCGTGATCTGGAGATCATGATCGGCCGTCGCGCGACTCGCCGTGTCGAGTCCGACGACAATGGCCAATGTGAGCGTCGCGGGATCGACGTACGCCGGCTGCATGTCACCGTCGATCACCACGGTGATAGGGGTAGTTGGGTGATTGGGGTGATGCCCGTACAACTCGATCGCACTGTTGGCTGCATCCGTGGGAATGACCGGCTCGCCGGCGCCGCTCTCCCGACGCGGCAGCATGCGAAACAGTCGCAACAGGGCCTCGAGCGTTTCGCTCTCTGCACGCAGCGCGGCCGCACTCGTGGTCAGCGACGCGGGCTGCAATTCGACCATGTAGGCCGCTGCCGCAATCGTGCCCACGCGATTGCTCAAGGTATGTGTCAGCCCGCGCAGCAAATCGTCATGTATGGACAGCCAGCGTGTCACGCCCGTCAAGGCTTCGCCCTCGGGATTCGTGCCACGCAACTCGTCATGCCCTAAGTCGTTCACTCACTCTCCAGGATCGCGCACGTGTTCGTCATCATCGGCATACTGGTCGTCTTTGGGTCCGTGATCGGTGGCTATGTCATGCACCATGGGCACATCGCGGTACTCATTCAACCGAATGAGTTTTTGATTCTCGGCGGTGCGGCAATCGGTACGCTGATCATCGCGAATCCGCCGTCGGTCTTGAAAGCGTGCCTCGCACAAACGCTCGGATTATTGAAACCCAATCCGTACGGCGCATCGGCGTATGCGCAGCTATTGCAGGTACTTTACGAGATCTTCCAGAAAGCCCGCAAGGATGGCTTGGTGGGACTGGAAGCGCACATCGAGAATCCGGAAAGTAGCGACATCTTTCAAAAGTATCCGTCGTTCACGGGAAATCATCATGCCGTGTCGCTGTTGTGTGATACGCTCAAGGTGTTGCTCACCGGCACGGTCGAAGATCACAATCTCGCCGATATTCTCGACGTCGACCTGGAAAAGCATCACCACGAAGCAATGCTGGTGCCGCACGCCGTGACGACGGTGGGCGATGCAATGCCGGGCTTCGGCATCGTGGCCGCCGTGCTCGGCGTGATCATCACCATGGGTTCCATTGGTGGCGCGGCGTCGGAAATCGGCGCGAACGTTGCCGCCGCCCTCGTGGGCACGTTCTTGGGCATTTTGCTCGCATACGGTGTATTTGGACCGTTGGCGAAAGCGATGGAAATGCGCATTCACTCCGAGCACGATTACATGTTGTGCATTCGGACCGCGCTTTTGTCATTTGCACGTGGCGATGCGCCGATGACCGCCGTCGAGTTCTCACGGCGCAACATCGAACCACACGAGCGTCCAAGTTTTGCGGAGCTGGAAGACCTCACGCGTAAGAAGGCGGCGTAACGATGGCCGCACGCGCTGGCAAGAAAGTCGTCATCGTCAAGAAGATCATTCAGGGCGGCGGCGGACATCACGGCGGTTCATGGAAGGTGGCGTACGCCGACTTCGTGACCGCCATGATGGCGTTCTTCATGGTGATGTGGATTCTTGGTATGGACGACAAGACCAAGCAGGCCATCGAAGGCTATTTCGCCAACCCCGTGGGCTATAAGAAAGGCTACGGCGCGGGTGCAAGTCCTTTATCGACGGGCACGACACCGGCAAACGTGCAAAAAACACAGCTGCGCATGATTGTGCGATCGACCGAACAACGTTCGTTCGAGTCGCTCAAGAAACAGATTGAAGGAAAGATTGCCGCTAGCGACTCCCTCAAGAAGATGCATGCCGTCGTCGACGTGCAGATGACGCCCGACGGACTGCGTATTGAGTTGGTCGAAACCGGATCGGGCGACAACTACTTTCCGTCAGGCTCGGCGAAGATGAAATCGGCGATGATGCTCGCGCTGCAGTTGATTGGCGCGGAACTCGCACACATTGATCATCCGATTGAACTGGAAGGACACACCGATGGCGCGAAGTTCGGTGCGGACGGCGACTACGGCAATTGGGAACTCTCGTCAGATCGCGCCAACGCAGCGCGGCGCGTGTTAGAAACGGTCGGCGTTTCGAAAGGACAGATTATTGGTGTGCGCGGATACGCTGACACCAAGTTGCGTGTTCTCAACGAGCCACTCGCATCGGCCAATCGACGTATTTCGATTTTGTTGCCGTACTCGCACGTGAATCCGAACGAGGCGTCGCCGGAAGAGCTGGCCGTCAACAAACGCGATTCGTTGATCGCGAACATTGGCAAGCCGCTGCCGCAATCGCCGTCGACCGTTACCGAATCACCGTTGGTCGTTCCGAAGGCAACGAAGCGGTAGCTGTACTGTTGAGACGCTCGTGGGCCCACATTGCGGCCTCGGCGTAAAGCGCAGCCAGCTCGCCACTTTCGTTAAACGCGGCATGTATTTGCGCGTCGACGAGGTCCCAGTCACCGACCTCATACTGCTTCACGAGCGACAGCACCGGGGCGTGTGGACCCGTTCCGTGCAGTAAGGCATCGCGCACGTCGTCGCCGACTGGAAGCCGCTCGAGGACACGTTCCATCGGCTGTCCCAGCAGCACGTCGATGCACGACAAGAGTCCTACGAGAAAACGTGCGGCCGGATCGCCCGATTCGGTGCGCATGGCAAGCAACTCGCAGAAGCGTCCGCGCGTCATCGCCTGAATCACGGCCTCCGACGCGACGGGATTCTGCGTCGCGACGGACGCCACGAGCATCACCAGCAACCACCGCGAGAGCGCATCCCGTCCAATGAGTCGAATGGCGTGACCGATCGACTCGACCGATCGCGCGCCAAATGACGCCGAGTTGACGATGCGCAGCAGCGCGAATGACAGCGACGGATGCGAGCGAAATGCGTCATCGAGTGCCTGATCACTGATCGCGCGGTCGCCGAGCAAACCCATGATGTTGATCATCGTCGTCTGCTGCAGCGAAATCGCGCGCCCATCGAGTGTTTCCGGCCGGCTAAACACGTAGCCTTGAAACAGATCACAGCCGAGCTCCTGACAGAGCGCGCGCATGGAACTGGTTTCAACTTTTTCGGCGAGGATGGTGAGCTGCTGTTGCCGCAGTCGATGCACCCGTTGCGCGAGCAACTCGACGGAGCAGCTGAGTACGTCGAGTTTGACAATCTTCACGATCGGGAGCAGCGCATCGAGCGATGAGCGGCCGTCGTAATCGTCGAGCGCAAGCGTGTACCCAGCCGCGGCGGCGCGGGTACAGGCGGCGATGACTTCGTGGTCACCGTCCACGGACTCGAGCAGTTCAAGGACGACGGTGGAGGGATCAAAGATCTTGTACAGATCAGTAACCAAGTGCTCACGGGTCACGTTGATGAACGCAATCGCGCCGCCCGTCAGGCGGTCGAGTCCAATCGATACCACGGCGTGTAACGCCGTATCGGAGAACATCACATCATGTGTGAGTTCACCGGCATTTTTGGCGTGCGCATTTGCTCGGTACAGCAGTTCGTAGGCCACGCGCCGATTACCGGCGTCAAAAATAGGCTGGCGAGCGATGTAGACCGTTTGCGCCGACGGCGGTGTTTCCACACAGGTATTATTTAGGGAACCAGCTTAACTTGGAGCACCGTGATCGACGTCGAGCAGTATACCAAAATGTATGGCGATATGGTCGCCGTGAACGCGCTCTCGTTCAGCGTTCCGTCCGGCGAAGTCCTGGGACTCGTCGGCCCGAATGGCGCGGGCAAGACCACGACGCTCCGTGCGCTCGCCGGGATCTTGCAGCCGACGTCGGGACATATCCGCATTGCGGGTATCGATCTGAAGAACGAGCCGGTCAAGGCGAAGTCACGGCTTGCCTTTATCCCGGATGAGCCGCAGCTGTTCGATTATCTGACGGTCACTGAACATTTGCAGTTTGTCGCGCGACTGTACGGGGTCACCGATGCGGGTCCACGCATTGCGCCGTTGCTCGAAGAACTTGAACTGACGCCAAAAGCCGATGCGTTGCCGTCAGAATTGTCGCGCGGCATGAAGCAGAAGCTGGCGATCGCGTGTGGCCTGCTGCACGACCCATCGGTGGTGTTGTTGGACGAACCGCTCACGGGCCTCGACCCGGTGGGCATTCGCCGCATGAAAGAAACAATTCTTGCACGCGCACGTGATGGTGCCGCGATTGTGCTGAGCTCGCACTTGCTGCATCTCGTCGAGGAATTGTGCACGCGCATTCTCGTTATTCGACGTGGAGAAGCAGTGGCGATCGGCACAATTGCCGACATTGTCGCCTCACGTCCCGAACTACACGGTCGCACGCTCGAAGAAATGTTTCTCGCGCTGACGGGCGACGACGGGCGAGCGCCAACGGCGTGACGATCGCCACCGACGCCACGACGTTGCGCACGCCATCGCCCGCGCGGGCGATGTGGTTTCTGTACACGCGTGCGGCGCGCAATCGTTTGCGCCGCCAACTCGCGCGCGCCAAGAGCCCGCGGTATTTGGCCGCCATGGTACTCGGTATGCTGTACATCTGGTGGACGTTGTTCCGCAACGCGCGCCTTGGCGGTGGGCCGTTCAACGCCATCGCGCGCGTGGATTTCGTACTTCCAATTCTTGCGGCGTTATTGCTGATCTCGGCGGCGCGGTGGTGGATCTTTGGCGCTGATCGCGGGACACTCGCGTTTGCGCCTTCCGAAGTGCAGTTCCTCTTTCCTGCGCCGGTGTCACGACGCGCGCTGGTGCACGCAAAGTTGACGCGCACGCAGTTGGCGATCTTGCTCAACACCGTGATTTTTTCGGTGTTGCTGCGCGGTGGCGGCGGATCGGCGCAAGGATGGCGTCGCGGTCTCGCGTTGTGGATTGGATTTTCTGTGCTCGCGTTGCACCGTCTTGGCGCGGCGCTGGTTCGCGCGAACGCGCTAGAGCACGCGCGACCCGGGCAACGTCGCAGCATCGCTCCCATGCTTGTTTTCGGATCGCTGCTTGGCGCCGTGGCGTGGGGTGTCGTCTCGAAATTTCAGGCCCTTAAAGCAGCAAGTGACGACGGATTTCGCGCCGCGCTGCTCGCGGTTGTCGATGCGTTGCAGCAACCGATTCCTGCAGCCGCCTTGTGGCCGGTACGTTCGGTACTTGCGCCGGTGTTTGCGGGAGACTTCTCGTCGTGGATTCGCGTCATGCCGTTTGCGGTCGTGATTCTGCTCGTGCACTACCTCTGGGTGGTGCGACTTGATGCGTCGTTCGAAGAGGCTGCGCTCGAAGCCACCCAACATCGCGCCGATCGCGTCCAGCGCTTTCGGTCGTCGCAGATGGCGCGAGCGCGATCCAAGAAAGGCAAGGTGGTGCGAATCCCCAAACTCGCATCGCGTGGCGCGCCCGCAGTTGCTATTGTCTGGAAGAATGTTGCGGCCGCGATGCGGGGTGGCACATGGCGATCGCAGCTCATTGCATTTACGATCGGGTTGGTCGTGATGGCTATCGCGATTCGCTCGGCGTCAGAAAAGGCGGCAGATCTCTTTATGGGACTCGCAGCGGGCTGGGGCGCGATGCTGGTGTTTGTTGGTCCGTTGTGGATGCGCTTCGATTTACGACTCGATCTTCCGCGTCTGTCTATTCTCAAAACTTGGCCCCTGCCCGGACGTCAGATTGTCGCCGCAGAGATCGCCGCAGTGACCCTTCTGCATTCCGTCACGATTTGGTCGCTGATGGTCGTCCCCGTTGTCCTCGCGATTATGGATCCGCGATTGCTCCTCTCCAATCACATCGGGATGGCAACCTTTGTTGCCGCGGCCATCGCAATTCCCACGCTCAATGCACTGATGTTTACGGTGCAAAACGGGACGGCACTGCTGTTTCCCGCGTGGGTACGACTTGGTACTGACTCGCGCGGATTTGAGACGATGGGACAAAATCTGCTCACGATGGGCGCGACGACACTCGTTGCAGCGGTTGCACTCGTATTTCCCGCAGGCCTTGCCCTCCTCGTCATCTTTCTGGGCCACTCTCTGGGCGTGTGGACGCTGCCGCTTGCGGCGCTCTTGGGTGGCTCGCTGCTTTTGCTTGAACTGTGGCCCATCGTCAACTGGCTTGGCGATGTGTTCGAACGCACAGATATCTCTGACATCGCCATTGGCTCCTGAACACGCATGTCGACTGACGATTTTGATTCATCCGATCACGACGCTTCTGATTCACCACACGATGGAGAAGCGAAGCCTGCGGTCTTTGTCACGACTCGCGAGCCCGTGGTGATTGTCGTTTCGCAGTTGGACGATCCGCGCGCGCCCGAATCATCGGCGCTCGCGGCGTACATTGACGGACGCATGGTCGCACGCAGCGCGATGCCGCCGGAAGCGATTGCGCGACTGGTCGACTTGCGACTCTTTGACGTACCTGTGCGCCTTGGCCTGTTCGCGTTTGAAGAAGCGCCTGGACTGCAGTGTCGTCTCTTTGCGCTCGTACCTCGTACGTCACTCGAATCCGACGTGCATGACGCCGAACCGTGGAAGGCCAGCGTTCCGAGCTTCGATGCGTCGCGCGGCGTCGTCGACGAGGAGGAGGACGATGAAGACGACGTCAAAGGCACCGGCGCGAACGACGGCAGCGCCAACGATGACGACGAGGATGATGACGACGACGAAGGCGAAGACGAAATACCCTTCGAGACCATTTTGCTCGGTCACATCGTGCGCTTTGACAAAGATCGTCGTCACCCCGATGATCTCGCGGGTGAAGCAGTCGACATTTTGCAGCGAATCATTCACGGCGCCGAATCGCTCGAAGATGCCGACCGACGCGCAATCGACGACTTACTCGGTTCGCTCTAGCGCGCGGGCAAGAAGGTCCGCGACGCGCTGTACTATCCGAGCGTCGCGTGCATCCATTGTAACCGCTTCCACAAGAACGTCGCGTACATGGCGCGGCGGCGTGTGACATCGTCACTGACTTGCGCAAGAAACTCGTCGGGAACAGAGTGCGCCGCATCGCGAATGCGATCGCGAGTCATCAGCGGTGCGAGCGTCTCGTGCACAGTCGCAAGTACGGGCGCCGCCCATGCAAAGACGTGCCGCCCAGTGTCGTATGGTCGTTGGGCGGAATCTTCGCGAACCGACGACCAATTGTGTTGAAACGGCAGTGCCGCACCGTGATCAATGAGCCAATACTCGCCGCGTCGCACCATGATGTTGGGATTGGCGCGCGAACGGTCGAGATTTTGCACCAGCGTATCTAACCAGAGAATCGGCGCAGCCGCGTCGAGAGGTACGCTCTCGTACTCGGTCACTTTCAGATCACGCGCGCCGTCGAGCATAGCGAAGCCGACGTTCACGCCAACGCTTGCATCGAGCAGGTCGCGCAATTCATCGTTGAGATCGTCCGATTCTATTGCGGGTGCGACGTCAACGAGTTCGCGCGCCGGCACCGCAAGTCGAACCGTTTCCGCGAGCTCGGCGACGATGAGTTCCGCGATCAACGCGGTAATCCCTTGCGCTGCCCCGCGCAGTTTGACGAACCGTTCGCCGCGACTCGTACGCACGACCACGGGCGACGACGAACCCGATCGTTCGCGCCGCAGCACACGTTCAGCGAGAATCATCGCTGTCGGCGCCGCGTACGGCGAGGTCGACGGTTGCGGGCGCTTCCAGCAACGGGCCACCCTCTTGCAGCTCAGCAAGTTTGCGCGCACTGACCAACACTCGGCTCTCCAGACTGCCTACCGCCCGATTGTACGCAGTGACCGCGCGCTGCAATCCTTTGCCGATCTCGCCGAGCTGTTCGTCAAATGCAGCGAGTCGCTGTTGCAGCTCCGCACCGAGTGCAATCACTTGTTGTGCGTCGCCCGTCACGCGCTCTTGTCGCCACCCGTATGCAGCGCTCTTGAGTAGTGCGATGAGCGTTGTCGGCGTGGCCATCAACACCCGTTCTTGCAGCGCCAATTCCAAGAGCGACGGATCAGCCTCGAGCGCCGCGGCGTAAAATGCCTCACCCGGCAAGAAAAGCACGACGAATTCCGGCGCGTCTGTGAATTGCGCCCAGTAGCGCTTCGCCGCGAGTCGTTGCACATGTCCTCGCACATGCGCTGCGTGTGCCGCAAGATGCGTGGCGCGAGTGCGATCGTCGATCGCCGCGGCGGCCTCGAGATATTCGGCCATCGGTGCTTTGGCGTCAACCACGAGTTGGCGCCCGCCTGGCAGCCGCACGACGAGATCCGGGCGCTGCACACCGTCGTCGCTTCGCACAGTGACTTGCGGCTCAAAGTCGCAGTACGCGAGCATGCCAGCCAATTCGCAGACGCGTCGCAGTTGCAACTCGCCCCACTGCCCGCGCACGTTTGGAGCGCGCAGTGCCTGTGAGAGTTTTTGCGTTTCGTGTCGCAGTCCTTCGCCCGCCAGCGCAACCGCGTCGAGTCGTTCACCGATTGCGCCGCTTGCTTGCGCCTGAGTGCGCGACATTTGGGCAAGGACTTCATCGTACCGCGCGAGTGTTTCACGAATCGGTGCGAGCAGTTCGGCAACGTTGCCGTGACGCGCTGTGAGATCGGACGAAGTCTCGTGTCGCGCGAGCGACTCACGTAGCGTAGCGACGTCGGCATGTGCGCGTGATTCCGCCTCGAGGCGCACGCGGGTGAGCTCACTGCCCATGATACGACGTTGCGTGAGATACGTGAGCACGGCGCCGACGGCAACGCCGATCAGCCAAACGACAATTTCAGTTGCCGTCACGTTGGTCACGCTGTGCGTGCGTGACGCGACATCACGGGCGATGCGTGAGCAACCACGGCACCGCGCGCTGCACGGCGTTGAACACCATCAACGTGTGTCCTTCGTTGGGCAATTCTTCGTAGCGGCTGGTCGGCGTGCCCGTCGCTGCAGCTTTGACTACAGACGGCTTTGCGATCTGGTCAAGCGAACCCGCAAGGAAAAGCAGCGCGGGTGCTTTAGAGACAGCGACCGCCAAGCCCCCAGCGATGCACGCAACCGCCGCGATCTGTTGCGGCCGCAGCTGTGCGAGTCGCGCGGCTGCGGTCGCTCCCATCGAATGCCCAAGCAGGTACACACGTCCGCCGTTCACGCGATACTCCGAGCGCAGCACGGTCATGAGGCTATCAAAGTTTTCTGGCGACGCGGCAAATGGAGTTGTCGCGGGAGTGACGAGAATCGCGTTTGCCGCGAGCGCCATCGATGCGAGCACTCCCGCGCCGTAGGCATCGACGAACATATTTTCGTCGCCACCGGCGCCGTGCAGCGCAATAATTAGCGGTACCGGTGATCCGCTGATTGCCGCCGCGGTCGGCGCAACGATGCGAAACGGAATCAGCGCACCATTGGCGCCGCGAAATGTCCGCCACGCGTCGTACGCTTGACCCACGTAGGGATCACGACCGCGTTCGACCGAGAGTACTTCGCGTGCGAGATCGCGCGTGAGCGTCGTCGGATCGCTGAGCAGTTCGGCGGTGCGCTCTTGTGACGGCTCGTCAACAAGCAGCTGCGCGCGGGCGCGCGCGGAGACCCATGCTTGTGCGTTGGGGCCCGTACTATCGACCTTCGCGAGCCGCGCAAGAAATCCCTCGCGCCACACCGACGCAGTGCGTCCGCTGACAACGCGCGTCGGTGGCGGTGCTGCCATTGCGAGCGGCAATTGCGTGAGTCGCAGTGTCGCTGAGTCCATGGTGGCCAGCGCTGCCGCATATCTGCCGACGAAGAAACTGAGTGTCGAGCGATCAAACTGCACGTTGACCGACGCGCGCATGCTGTCGCTGAGCGTCGGAGATGCAGCGGCGTATGCTTTGTCCATACGCGCATACGCTGCGGCAAGCTCCGCGCGCGACGATGCCGCTTGTGCGAGCAGCATTGGGCTGTTGGGTAGTGCGTTGCACAGTGCGCCGATCAGGGCGGCACCGGTCATGCGAACGATCGACATCAGACCGGAAACAACCCGTCAATAGACAGATAGCGCTCGCCCGTGTCGTAGCAAAATGTCAACACGCGCGCACCATCACGCATCGACGGAATGTGCTGCGCGACGGCCGCCAGCGCCGCACCGGTCGACACACCAACGAAAATCCCTTCTTCTCGTGTCGCGCGTTGCGCGAACGTGTACGCGTTTTCTTCGCTGACTTGAATCGTGCCGTCAATCATATCGAGGTGCAGGTTGCCCGGAATAAATCCGCCTCCGATGCCTTGGATCTTGTGTGGACTCGGTTCACCGCCACTGATCACGGGTGACTTGGCGGGTTCAACCGCGAACGCCTTGAGCGAGGGAAAGTGTTCTTTGAGAACTTCTGCGCAGGCGGTGATGTGGCCGCCAGTCCCCACTCCCGTAATCAGATAGTCCAAACCATCGGGAAAGTCCGCGAGGATCTCTTGCGCGGTCGTCGCACGATGCGCCTGGATGTTGGCTGCATTGTCAAACTGTTGCGGCATCCACGCGTTCGGAGTGAGCGCTACGAGTTCGTTGGCGCGCGCGATGGCGCCTTTCATCCCCTTTTCGCGCGGGGTGAGATCGAACGTTGCTCCGTACGCCGCCATAATCCGGCGTCGCTCGACCGACATCGACTCGGGCATGACGAGTACAAGGCGATACCCTTTCACGGCCGCCACCATCGCCAGTCCGATACCAGTGTTCCCCGACGTGGGCTCGATGATCACGCTTCCCGGAGTGAGTACACCACGACGCTCCGCGTCTTCGATCATCTCCAGCGCGATGCGATCCTTGATACTGCCACCTGGGTTCGCGCGCTCCAGCTTCATCCACACCTCCACGCGTGGATCAAACAGTCGCTGCAATCGCACATGGGGCGTACGTCCGATCGTTTCGAGAATACTATCTGCGCGCATGTCACACCGCGGAAAAGTTAGGAGCGTGGAAACTCAAATGTGGAACTCGAGTCCATCATCGCTCGGCCGCTGCTCAACCGAGCTGGTAAACTGCACGACAGAGCGCGGCGGCACTGACGTTGTGAGCCACACATTGCCGCCAATGATCGAACCGTCGCCCACAACGGTGCCACCGCCAAGGATCGTGGCGTTCGCGTACACGACCACATCATGACCGAGTGTGGGATGACGCTTTTTGTGCGCGAGTCGCTTGTTCACCGCGAGTGCACCAAGTGTAACACCTTGATAAATATGCACGCGCTCGCCGATCACACTCGTCTCGCCAATGACGATTCCTGTTCCGTGATCAATGGCGAACGATGCGCCAATTTGCGCACCGGGATGAATATCTATGCCAGTTTTCCCATGCGCCCACTCGGCGAGGAGACGCGGAACGAGTGGCACATCCAACCGATACAAGATGTGCGCGATCCGGTGCACCGCGGTTGCGAGAAATCCCGGATACGCGAAGATCACTTCGTCGCGACTGGCAGCTGCCGGATCACCTGAAAAAATTGCGTCAGCGTCGAGATAGAGGGTCGTGTGGCACGCGGGGAGCGCGTCAAAGAATTTGCGCGCGATATCGCGCGGATCTGACGCGAACGGCGTCAGCAACTCCACCAGCAATGCGTCCAGACCTTCGGCGTCGCGCCGCACGTCGCGCGCGCCTGTATCGTCGGTGCCGGCGAACTGCGGAAAGAGCAGCGCGAGCAGTCGTTCGGCAAATGCTTCGGTCAGCGCGCGCACCGGGGGTGCCGCCGCCGCCGAGGCTCGATCGCTCGCGAGCTGCTGCACAAAGCCGTTCCACGTGGTCGTGTCGTGATGGTTTACGTCCATGCACTCACCATGACGCGCGGGGAACGCGTTGTCCAGTCGCGTGCACGGATGTACTGCGCCTTAGCGCGCGCACTCCAGTGCCGCGACACGTGCCGCGTCGCGCTGGGGGATGTATCCGTGCAATCCAATGCTCAAGAGCCCGGCCTTTGTAATTGCGCGACGATACCAGCTGGCTGGTTGAGGGGTGGGCCACGATGTATCGCCTTCGAATGCATCCGAGCGAGAAAACACTTCGAGATACGCCATGCCGTTAGTCCGACGCGCCACCTGCTGAACGCCGCGCGTGAAGCGCTCGCGGGAGAGGTAGTTGAGCATTCCGCAGCACACCACGAGGTCGTAGCCAGTCGCCAACGACAGATTATCGAGATCTTCGATGCCACCCAGCTGAATGCCGCGTCGCGCGCCAAAACGGCGTACCGCGTACGTGCTCGGATCGACGCCGTCGTAGTGCAGTCGCGGTCGCAGACGCGTCAGCACTGGGCGCCATTGCGCTTCGCCGCATCCGACATCGAGCACGGATTTGATCGGTCGCCCCAGCACCCACTCCGCCATGTGCACGACACAGAGCACCTGTCGTTGTAATTCTTTGGCAGACTTCACCCGGTGACGTGGACTGCGATACCACTTGTCGAAATAGGCTTGATCGTAATGCGCGTCCGCTCGTTCCGAATGCACCGTTGTGCCGCTCACATGACACCCCAAAATCCGCGGTCAATGTCAATCGCAAAACGCCACGTTCCGTCGCGCAATCCGCGCGCTGCGTCGAAACGCAAGAGATCGAAAAAGAAGAGCGCACCAACGCCGACTGACGGATACACACCGGAAGCGGGAGAACTGTAGTACCTGAGACCGCTCGCGGTCGCAATGGCCTGCACGAACGGTGCGAGCGTGACGTGCGCGGGCGCCTTGCCGTAGCTGCCCAGTGGGATCGAAAAAAACGGAACCGGCTGATGGAATTCAAACCGTTGCGAGGCAAACGCGCGTGTAGCGAACTGACCGTATGCATAGCCCGGTGCCGACCATGGACCGCCGGCAAACACCAAATGTTGCGGCGCCAGATCGCGGCCGAACGCGAACGCACCCGATGACAGTGACATCAGCGCGCGATCACCCGACAGTGATTTCTCAAGTCGCAGTAACGCGTTCGCGCGCACGACGAGCGGATGTATATCGGGACCAACAGGCAGGAGAATGTAAGCGCGTGTACTGTCGCGTCCCGAGTACGCGCCCACGCTCGCATCAAGGGTCCAAACGCCGCGCGTTGCCCCTGTGCTCTGCGGAACCCAGCCACCGCTCCCGCGAACGGCAGCGCGCACGCCGCGGAGACTCCACGCGCCGAGCACCGGTCCAAAGGAACCACTGAGTGGTTTCGCATTGATCTCGACGAGCGGCGCATCGGTTTCGTACGCAACACGCAACGTGAAAGGATCTAGCGCCGAACGACGGACCTCAATGCCGGCGGCCCGCGTGTCAACGAGCAATGTGTAGTCGCTTCCAAGCAATAGTGCGCCAAGCGAGTTGGTGAGGCCACCGCGCTCGGCGGGCATCACATCGCGATAGTCGCGCTCCGCGAACAGCTGCATCAGCGGTTCGCGCCCAAACGGCGGAGCGCGACCCACAGACACGCGTCCTTTCAACTCGCGATCGTCGATGCCGAATCGCGCCCGCACCGACGC
>JANXUN010000436.1 GCA_025356185.1 Gemmatimonadaceae bacterium | reverse complement strand
CCCGTCTCCCGTCTCCCGTCTCCCGTCTCCCGTCTCCCGCAGTTCGTCTCCCGTCTCCGGTCTCCCTTCTCCCGTCTCTGATGCGCTCTCTCGCACTGTTGCTCGTCGCCTTCAGCTCCGCCGCATCAGCGCAGGAGCCCTACGCGTGGCGCGATTCGCTCGTGTTTCACACGTTCTCGATCGCGGCGATCGATCCACGCACCGGCGAAGTCGGCGTTGCGGTCACGACGCGTGTGCCGTGTGTCGGCAATGGCGTGCCGTGGGTGCGCAAAGGCGTTGGCGCGGTTGCCACGCAAGCGAGCACTCGCACGGAGTATGGCAACGAACTGCTCGACGCACTCGCGAAGGGTGACGCGCCGGATGTGGCACTCAAGCGATTGCTCGCAACCGACAGTGGATTTCAGTCGCGTCAGGTGGGCGTGATATCGATCGACGGTCGTTCCGCGCAGCACACGGGCACGGGTCCTAACGCGTGGGCCGGTCATCGCGCGGGAAAGAACTACGTCACGCAGGGAAACATTCTCGTGGGCCCGCAGGTGCTCGAGGCCGTCGCGAAGAGCTTCGAAGCCAGCGAAGGCACGCCGCATCACTTGGCCGACCGACTGATCAACGCGATTGAAGCGGGCTTTGTACTTGGTGGCGACAAGCGACACGGACTGCGCACCTCCGCTGCGGTTGTTGTCGCGGATTCGCGTCCTGGAGTGTCGCGCCGCACGGATGGGCAGACCGTCAACATCAACGTCTGCGAAAACGAAAACCCTGTTGGTGAACTGCGTCGCATCTACGACGCGGTGTCGCAAACACTTGGCTATCGCACACTGGAGCTGTTCTCTGGCGGCGATGTGTTTCAGCTCAAAGTGATGCTCAACGCCCTCGGGTTCTACAAAAGCGGGGAAGAGATCACCGCACGCACACCAGACGTAAACACCTTCAGTGGCGATGCCGTCGCAGCCGTTGACGCGTTTCGCACGAGCGAAAAGATGGGAACGCCTGCGGTTGGTGGATCCCCCGCAGGACTGGTCGACGCAGAAACCGTTGCGCGCTTGTGGGCGGCGCTTGAGCGCGCAGGGAAGGCGACGAGTGTGCGTCAGAAGTTGATGGAGTCAGCGCAAATTCGTCGCTAAGTGGACCTGCGGGTGAAACCGCGGGTGAAACCGCGGGTTACTCACCGCGAAATCTGCAGGTTTACGTTCGCACCGGCAGCGCTTCTCGTTGCCACGATATGTAATCAACGCTCTCCGCGGCAACGCCTGCACGTACGAGCGCGACATTGGCTTTCCCGCGATGATAGTGTCCGTGCATCAACACGTGCACGAGCACGCCGCCCATCGGCGTTTCGAAGGACACACCTGCGAGCGAGGTGTAGCGTAGCGGTTGCGCGAGGGTGTTCGGTGTCATGCGTTCAATCACCGCGCGAAGTCGCGCATCAATCGGCGCACTTGCACGTGCGAGGTCATCGACCGACCACTCCGGCCAGACCGGATGTGACGGTGTCGTGCCTTCGATACGCGCCAACCAGATGTCCTGTGCGCCACGCACATGTGCGAGTTCTCGTACCACCTCCTGCATATCGACCGCTGCGCCCCGCACTGCGCGCAGCAGATGCGCGTCGGCCCACGCACCGTGATCGCACATCGACTGGAGATAGGAAACGAACATGCGACCTCGGATGGAATGATTGGAACGACGTACACGCTCGCGACAGCGTTCGAGTGCTCCCGCAAAATCACCAGAGGACGTTACGGCCTCACCACCGCGTCGCGCGTCATGGCGCCATCGATCATGCGCCACATGCCCAGCGGATTCGCGTCGCGCAACGCGTCGGGAAGCGCGGCGTCTGGGAAACCCTGATAACACACGGGTCGAGCAAAGCGAGCGATTGATGCGGTGCCGATCGATGTCGTGCGCACATCGGTCGATGCCGGATACGGGCCGCCATGATGCATCGCCGGACTGACTTCGACGCCTGTCGGCACACCGTTAAACACGATGCGACCGACTTTTCGCTCAAGCTTGCGCAAAAAACTCGCATGCTGCACCAACTCGTCTGGTGTTGCAAATACCGTCGCGGTGAGTTGACCGTCCATCGCGTCGACTATGCGTTCAAAATCGGCAGGTTCATGCGTGCCGACCAACACCGACACGGGTCCAAAGATTTCGTCGCGCAGCTCGTGGTGCGCCAGAAACGTGTCCGCATCGACGGTGAGCAGCGTGGGCGACATGCGCGCCAGGTCGACGCGCATCGTGCCGTCGTCCGCACCGTGAGCGCTCGCCCCCACGTGCATCGCGCGCGCAACGCCAAGATGAAACGAG
>JANXUN010000422.1 GCA_025356185.1 Gemmatimonadaceae bacterium | reverse complement strand
TGAAATTGTGTCCACATTCACGCCACGTTCACACGCAATTATCGGCGATCACTTCGCCGAGTGGAATGTCGCGACCAGCTGCGTCTTGCTGAGCGAATTGAATGCGACCGTGGCCCGCGCACCGTCCGCCTCGCGCACCTGCAGCTGCGACGAATCCGTCGACACGGTGATCTCATCGACGAAGTCTAAATGCTGTCGCTCGCGCCAAGGCAGCGTCGAGGCGTGAATCTCCCACGGCACCGCGCCCGAGCGCACCGCGCCCGACGAGAACTCGCAGTCGAGATAGGCGATGATCTGCGCGCGCGTCGCGTGCGTTGACGCAATCAGACGATCGAGCGAACGCGCCTTGGGTAGATCTGTCGCGCGATTTCTGATGTAGAGAAAGTGGTCGCCCGCCACGAGCAGCGTGCGATCGAGTCGTCCACCGCGCTCCACACGCACAACCAAGAACGCCTCGTCTCCAGACGCGACCGACGCCCACGATTCCGTGTACGACCTATCCAGTGCGTGCTCGTACATCTGTCCGCGACCGATGTGCTCAACGCGACCAATATCGACGTCGCCATCGGGCGGTTGAAAATCAATCTCATGTTGCCACGTAATCGAATCGCCCGCTGCAGTGACTTGGCCGGTGAATCCGCGCTGCGTTGCGAGCGCAAGCAACTCCGCGTCGGTTAGGTCTGCGAACGACGTCGCATTTGCAAAAGACGGACGCGAATGCGATACACGCATGTCGCCGTACCACGTCGGAGTTTGGAGATAGTGCACAGTCAGCGTGTTGCTGCGCACGCCTTTCCGCTCGATCCAATCGCGCGTCCACACGCCGCGCATCCACTCGGGGGGTGCGGAGTGAGACGCAGCGGTACCGCTCGTTGATGGATCGCGTGACACGATCGTGCAGCCGCAGAGGGCGGTTGCCACGATCGCGCGAACAGCGAACTGCACTAACGATCTTCTCATAAGGTTTGTCCAAAATGGATATCATCCTTCCCCGCGCGCGTTCCATGCGTATTGTATCGGGTCTCTCGTCTCCTGTCTCCCATCTCGCGTCTTTCCTCTCCGGCCGTTGGTCTCCTCTCTCCCGTCTCCCTTCTTCGGTCTCTCGTGAAACCCGGTACGCAAGTCATCGTCGCACTCGTACTGGCAACCGCGGTCGGCCTCGGGATCGCCGCGTCGGGGCAGGCATGGCTGCTCGCAGCAGTCGACATGCTCTCGCCTGTTGGCTCGCTGTGGGTCAATGCGATTCGCATGACGGTCATTCCGTTGGTCGTGTCGCTGGTGATTCTTGGTGTGGCCTCGGCGTCAGAAGACGCCAGCATGCGAGCGGTGACCACACGAACCGTAATCGTCTTTCTTGCGCTGCTACTGGGCGTCGCGGCGATCGCTGTGCCGATCGCACCACTCGCGTTTAGCGGACTCGCACCAAACGGTGCCGTGGTACTGCCCGCAGGAGCGGTCGAGGCCGCGCATCAAATTGGAGCGAGCGGCACGGCAACGTCGCTCGGCGCATTTGTGCAATCATTGCTGCCGTCAAATCCCGTTGCGGCCGCAGCAAACGGCGCGATGCTGCCGTTAGTGCTGTTCACTATTGTATTTGCAATCGCAATCGCGCGTCTGTCGCCGGCGCAGCGTGGGCCGCTTCTGGATGTGGTGCGTGCCATTGGCGATGCGATGCAGCTGGTGGTGCGCGGGGTAATTGCGCTGGCGCCGATTGGCGTCTTCGCGCTCATGGCACCGCTCGCTGCGCACGCGGGTGCATCGTTCGTTGGCGCGATTGGTCTCTACATCGTCATCTATTCCGCGGCGATGATCGTTGCATCGCTGCTGCTGTATCCAGTCGTCACGCTGTTCACGGGAATGCCGATCACGCAGTTCGCTGCAGGCGTTCTGCCAGCACAACTCATCGCGTTGACCTCGAGTTCGTCGGTGGCATCACTCCCAGCGATGGTGCAAGCAGCAAATGGTCCGCTCAAACTGCCACGTCGGGCGGCGTCTGTGGTGTTGCCACTCGCCGTGAGCACATTCAAATTCGCGAGTCCCGTGGCGTGGTCAATCGGTGCGTGCTTCATCGCGTGGTTTTACGGCGTACCGTTGCACGCGCGTGAACTCGCCATCGTTGCATTTGCATCGGTGTTCTTGAGCTTTGCGGCACCCGGCGTACCGAACGGCGCGTTCTTGCTGCTTACACCGCTGTTTGTGCAAATCGGTTTGCCTGCCGAAGGCATCGGTGTACTCATCGCGCTCGATGCGATTCCCGATCGATTCTCGACCGTGCTCAACGTGACTGGTGATGTCGCTGCTGCCACGATCGTCGTCGGGCGGCAGCGCGAGAGCTAAGCGCGCGGGGCCTAACGCGCCGTGGTGTCGCTCAAAAACCGCATCGCACGTGAGACGACGGGTGCCGCAACGAGCATCGTTGTCAACGAGTGCGACGCAAAGGGAATTTCTGTGCGCCGTAATCGCGCTCCGCCTGCAGCGACGAACGCGGAATCGTGCATGCGGAATCGATCTTTCTCGCCGCGCACGAGCGCGATGCGCACTCGTGGGTCTATCTCACGCACGAGGTCGATCACAGAAAAACTCCACGCGCCACTTGCCTCTTCGTTCATCCAGTCGCCCGCCGTAATAAACAGATGGCCACTGCTGCGCGTGTTGAGCAGCAACACGCCCGTGAGATGTGGCGGCGGAAACCGCGCCGCGATCCACACGGCCAGCTCTGCGCCATAGGAATGACCGCCAATGATGAGTGGCAATGCGTCGGCTGACAATTCATGTCGCGTACGAGCAATGAGCGCCGGCATCGCAACGGCAAATGCACTATCGCGCTGCGGTTCGGCTTCCGGCAGCGTTGACAAAAACTTACGCAAATCGATGCCGATCACGGCGTAGCCGTCGTCGGCCAAGCGCCACGCGAGATCTTGATGAGGTTCCCAAAATGACACGTCATTGCCGTACAGCACGACCACGCCAGTGGCGAGACCTGGGCGATGTGATGGGTAGAAGTACAGCCAGTCGCGTCGAAGCGTGGAATCGGCTGGGACGAGCGCCGAGGGATGTCCCTTGGACGGCCGCTTTATGACATACACGGCAGCGGCGGCCACGCAGATGAGCGCGACAAAACCAGTGACTGCGCGGTGCACCGAGCGGTTCATGCGAAACGGAGGGGCTAAGGCCAGAACGTGGCATAGACGCACGCAAATGCGCGCCAGTCAAGGGCCATAAGTTAACTCTGCCAGTGTTCTCCCTGAAGCCGCATGTACATCTTTAACCTGATGCCTTCGTCCTTCCTGTACGTACTATTAGTCGCCCTGCTGTGCGCGCTCGCGGCGGCGATGTTCTTTGCGCAGCGCATTCGCTTCGTAAAGTTCGTGACGACGTTTGTAGGCGATCGTTTCGGTTCCATGGCGCCGCAGGCGTTTGCCGTTTCGACGTTCGTGGCGGGAGCGATCTTGTTGTTTTCAGGTGCGACGCCGGCGCGCGCGGGACGAATGGGCTGGGTCAATAACGTGCTGCCACTGCCAATTGTCGAAGCGTCCGCGTACTTCGCGAGTGTGGCAGGCGTTGGCCTGATTATCTTGGCGCGCGGACTGCAGCAGCGACTCGATGCGGCGTACCACCTGACGGTGATGCTGTTGGTGGGAAGCGTCGTGTTCGCGCTGACCAGCGCGTTCGATGTCGAGCAATCGATTGTGTTGCTGATCATGCTGATCCTCATGCTGTCGAGTGAACGCTTCTTTTATCGCAAAGCGTCTATTCTCGAGGAACGATTCAGCGCGGGGTGGATTGCGGCGATTCTGTCGGTGTTTATCGGCTCAGTGATGATCGCGTATTCGCACTACGGTGCACGCGGACTTGGCGCCGACGTGTTTTGGCGTTTCGCCGACGACGCGCAAGGGCCGCGTGCGCAGCGGTCGTTGTTGCTCGCCGCCATCACGTTAGGAGCCTTTGGCGTGGCGCGGTTGCTACGTCCTGCGCGCAAAAAGCCCGTGCGACCGTCGACCGACGACTTGCAGCTCGCGCAATCCATCGTTGCCAGCTCGTCGCGCGCGTCGGCTCAGCTGGTTTTTCTCGGCGACAAGTCGATCATGTTTGACGCCGAGCGCAAAGCGTTCTTGATGTATGGCGTGGCGGGAAAAAGTTGGGTGGCTCTTGGCGATCCGATCGGCGACAAGGAACATTGCGTCGCGCTCATTGAGCGATTTATTACGGAGTGCGACAAGCATGGCGGATGGCCGGTGTTTTATCGCGTGACGCCGGCGTATCTGCATTTGTATCTCGACTACGCACTTGCCGTGGTCAAGCTTGGTGAAGCGGCGACGGTGCCGCTTGCAGATTTTTCATTAGACGGTGCGAAGCGACGCAACCTGCGTCGGGTATGGCGCAAATTGGTCGACGACGGTTGCACGTTCACGCTCGTGCCGAGCGGTGACGTTGAGCATCTCATTCCTGAGTTGCGTCGCGTGTCCGACGAGTGGCTGGAATCCAAGCGCGCACGCGAGAAGCGGTTTTCGTTGGGACGTTTCGCGCCTGAGTTTCTGAAGCACTCGGCCATCGGTATCGTAAAACAGAATGGCCGATTACTCGCGTTCGTCTCACTGTGGGAGTCGGGCGATCGCTACGAGGTAGAGGTTGACCTCATGCGACATGTAGCCGATGCGCCGCCTGGCGTGATGCGCTACGCACTCATGGAATCAATGCTGTGGGCACGCGCGCAGGGATACTCGCGATTTAATCTCGGAGCGGCGCCGTTGTCGGGCATCCGCTCGTCGGCCGTCTCGCCGGTGTGGAATCAGGTTAGTCTTGCTGTACGTGGCGTCGGAGAAAAGTATTACAACTTTGCCGGTTTGCGCTCGTTCAAAGATTGGTTCTACCCCGAGTGGGAAGCGCGTTATCTCGTGTCGCCCGGCGGCGCAAAGCGGCCGCTCATCATTGCCAATATTTCGACGCTGATTTCAGGTAGCGTCGGCGGTGTCTTGCGGCGGTGACCGACAGCGCGAACCCTACATGGCGTACACGTTCGAAGGCCGGGCAAGCGCTGATATTGGTGTTGTTCATTGCGGCGTTGCTATTGGCCTGGAAGTCGGGGCTGTTCGCGCTCTCCGACATGGCACACCTTCGAAGTGCACTGGAGCGAGTCCGCGGCGTCAAACACTTGCCGATCCTGTTTGTACTGACATATGCGATCCTGTCCGCAATCGGCGTTCCCATCTCGCCGCTGACACTTGCCGGTGGTGTGCTGTTCGGTGTGGGGACTGGCATTCTGTTGACGTGGACCGGTGCGTGCTCTGGCGCGGCGCTCACATTTGCGGTGGTGCGCGGATTTGCCTTGCGTCCGAGCAGCGCTCCTACACTTGGCGGTCCGACCGCTCTGATTGTGCTGCGCATGGTACCCGTTGCACCGTTCTTTTTACTTAACATTGGTGCGGCCATTTCGTCTATGACATGGGCGCAGTTTGCCGTCGCGACCGGGTTTGGAATTCTTCCATTAACTATCGTGTATACGTTGTTCTCTGCCAACCTTGTTGCGGGCGTTGAGGGTGAAGGGCAGCGTGCGCTGCTCACTGCCATCGGCGCTGCCGTGATCATTGGCGGCATGGCGCTGATCGCGCGCGTCGTGCGTCGTCGAATGACGGTGACCGCGTGATCTATGCGAACTCTTTGCGACTCCTTGTGCCCGTTGCAGTCATGGCAATGTCCGTAAGCGTGTCGACAAGAGCGAATGCACAGTCGTTCAGCGATCTCGCGGCGTTCGGCGGGCTGATCGTGTCGCCCTCGGGAGCGTTCACGCCGATTGGCTCGGAGAACGGACAGACCGTCGCCGAACATACCGCGCTGTCGTTCCGGTATACGGGGTGGCGCTATGACATCGATGACGCGGTCCACAACAACATGGCCGTCACGTACGCGCACCGCATTGGCGGATCTCGATTCTCGTTGTCTTTCACCGGCGCGTACTTGCAGCTTGCATGTAGCTGCGCCGTGTGGGCCTCCGGTGGTGTTGGACTCAAGACAATGTTGTGGAGCAGCAACTCGACTCGTACCACGGCGTCACGCGCGGCGCACGTTGCGCTCGATCTTACCACAGGCGGTGCGCGTTACTCTGGACCCGGCCATGCCATCGCCAAGGCGAGCAGCGGGGTGCTGGATATTGGCATCGGTGTCGCGACGTTCAAGCACACGCGGCTTTCAATCGCGCTCCACCCCGGAATTGGATACGGTCAGCTTGAAAGCGTCGACGCGACTGGCCACGGAACACGCGCGCTCCTTGGGGCGAGCATGTCGTGGCGCATGCCAATGGGGTTGTCGCTCGACGTAGGTGTGCAACGCATCGTGCTTGCAGGTGGACCAACGCAATTCGGCGGCGGTTTGTCGTGGCGGGGCAAATGATCGCTGTTTCACGTCGGCTGCGCGTGGCACGATGGATCGCCGCGTCGGTCTTCCTGTGTGGCGCGTCGTCAATGGCATGCAATAGCGACGGGTTGCTGGGGCTCAAGACGAGCACCACGTTTACCATCGGTACGGCGATTCACGACATCGCGGTTGGCGACCTCGCGCGCAGCTATGTGCTTCACGTGCCAACCAAGCGTCCGACGGCGACCAACGGAACGCTCATGGCGTATCCGCTCATGATCGTGTTGCATGGTAGTTCGGCGACAGGTGCAGATATTCGTGAAACGTCGAACATGGATTCCGTGAGCGAAGCACATCGTTGGGTCGTCGCGTACCCCAACGGCGTTCAAGGTTCTGGCGGGCTCTTTCCTTCCGATTGGAACGCGGGTACATGCTGCGGCGCCGCGGGTCGAGAAAACATCGATGATTTGGGCTTTCTACAGCACATCATTACTCAGATCGCCACCAGTTTACCGATTGATAAGCGACGTATTTACGTCGTTGGTTTCTCTGACGGTGGACGCATGGCACATCACGTCGCCTGCGCCATGTCATCGCAAATCGCTGCAATCGCGGTCGTCTCCGGTAGTTTGCGCGACAGTCAATGTGCACCGACCGTGGCCGTCCCGATCATCGCGATTCACGGCACCGACGACCAGAGCGTGCCGTGGGGCGAAGATGCGGACACTCAACCGCTCACCGCGCTGACTGGCATAGCCGCGACGTTGCCGCCGTCGCTCCAGTTTTGGGCGTCAAAAAACGGCTGCACCACCGGGAGTTCGATCACACTCTCGCTGCACGTTGATCAGACGCTATTTCCCGTCTGCAAGAGCGGCGAGCTGGCGTTCTATTCGATCAACGGCGGTACGCACACGTGGCCGATGTTGGTGAACAGCCTCTCTGACGATCCCGACGAAACGTTCGCATCGACGGCAGTAATCGCGCAGTTTCTCAAGCGACAGTCGCTTAAATAGCGCGACTG